>JAJYKO010000587.1 GCA_021788565.1 Chloroflexota bacterium | reverse complement strand
GTGCCAAATTGGACTCCCTGATCGACGCCCCTCGCCAGGCGCCGGCAAAAGGAAACCCCCGCCTCGGAACGAGACGGGGGCCGCAGAAAGTGTCTGCTTTAACAAAGAGCCCCTTGCCTACGGATAGACAAGGGGCGATCCACTCTGTTCGGACCTGCCCCTCTCTCTCGGAGGTGCCAACATCCCAACAAAGGCAGTCGTCCTGGCTTATCGGCTCGCGACGTTATCACGGCCGCATCACAGTTGCGGGACAGCGCCGGCTTCTCACCGGCTTCGCTCTTAGCCCCTCGCGGGGGGACCTTTGTCTCTGACTTTTCGATTGTGGTGGCATGCTAGCAGGTGAAAGCGACCACGTCAATCGTCGATTTCTTCGCGCTGGCGCGGTTCCGGAGCAAACAGCGCATACATGATAGATGAGCTAACAGAGCTAACGTCAGTATATGCAATGGACAAAGGAGCAGGGCAATGATAGCATTGGTAGGGTTCGGGAGTGGTTCCTCTGTGTGATCGACACTGGAGGGCGATGTCATGGCACTGGTACAGCTTTCACACGAAGTCCGCGCCCCGGCGGAGGCGGTCTTCGACTTTGTAGACAACCACGAGAACTATCCCCTCTTCTTCTGTGGGTTCTCGAAGTTCGAATGGACGAGTCCTCGCCACCAAACCGGCACTCGGTTGAAGATGGAGGGAAGGCTCGCTGGGATCGAGTTCCCCATGGAAGTGGAGACGACTGACGTCGTGCCGGACAGTAAGATTGCTGGCGTATTCGTTTCGGGCCTGAAGGGCCGTCTAGATTGGGATTTTGAGCCGGGCGATGAAACCACCTGGGTCACCATGACCGCTGAGTACCAGCTCCCGTCTTGGTTTCTCGCTCAGACAGGTGGCCGGTTTCCGGTGGACCGGGAGCTCTACATCTGCATTGAGAAGACCCTGGCAGCCTTGAAGGCGGTGGTCGAAGCGCAGACGGCGGCAGCCAGATGAGACCTGTTGGACTGGAGGATAGTGGCAGAGACCACCTCCCGAGACTCCGGTAAGTGGCTCAGACTAGGCAGCCCTCAAGTGATGAACTTGAAGGCTGCCGCTTTGATCACACCAGCGCCCCCACTGCCCTCTCCACGCTTTCTGCTGGGCTCACGTTTACCTGTACGTCCGCCAGTTTGCCATTTTCGTCCACGACAAAGTGGCTGCGGGCGATGCCGAAGTACTTCTTCCCGTAATTGCTCTTCTCCTGCCAGACCCCGTATGCCTCGGCAACGGAGTGATCCTCGTCGGCTAGCAGGATGAACGGCAGGTCATACTTCGTCTTGAATTTCTGGTGTGACTTGATTCCGTCCGGGCTGATTCCCAGCACAACGCCGTTCTTCTCCTCGATCTCGATGTAGTGGTCACGAAAGCCGCACGCCTGGGCCGTGCAGCCCGTTGTGTCGTCTTTAGGATAGAAGTAGACCACCACGCGCTTTCCCAAGAACTGTGACAACCTGACGGTCGAGCCATCGTCCGCTGGGCGCTCGAAGTCGGGTGCGGCGTCGCCGATGCTGAGCTTGGTTTTTGACATTGCTGCTTGTTCTCCTGTTCTCCTGATCTACACGAGATGCTGCACTATGCGGGCCATCCCCCGACACCGGGTCGCCTCTTCAGGGCTCGAGTTCGGGTGGGTTCGCTTTCCTAGGGCTGGCATGGACCGCCCCTTTGGGGCTAAATGGTGTGGCGTCCGTTTTCCGCGATCATCCAGACACTACCACGGAGACCAGAATGGAGACCCGCATTTATAGAGTAAGACAGGTCGAGATGATCGCTTGATCGCTTCTTGACCGTGCGCCGCACCTGTTCTTGATTTTTCGCTGTTACCATTGCTTGAGAAAGCTCGAAATGGTCTCGGGAGGCGGTTCAAAATGGTGGGCTACGGTTGGGGCGGGATGCTGGGCTTCGGAAGCCTCTGGATGATTCTGGCATTCCTCTTCTGGGCTGGGGTCGTCTTTCTGGTGGTGTGGGCGGCTATGCGGCTTTTCCCGAGCATCTCGCGTTCCGGCGACGAGGGGCCGGCGGAGATACTCAAGCGACGATATGCACACGGCGAGATCACTCGCGAGGAATACGTGGAAATGAGCCACACCCTGGGGAAGTGACGCGCGCAGGAAGCGGCCGGCCGACTCCTGCGCCGCCGGTCGCGAAAATTCGACCGGCGGCACGTCGTTTCAAGCGGACCCAGCCTGCTTGGCCTGGCTAAGGTCGCTCCGCATCTGGTCGAACTGCTCCTTGGTGATCTCTCCCTTGGCGTAGCGCTCCCTGAGGATCTCGAGGGCGCTATCACCCGGAAGCTGCCGGCTCGCGCTGGATGCCCCGGGCGTCCCTGTCGTGGTCGCGAAGACACGGCCGATCAACGAGACCACTCCGACGATGATCGCCGCCCAAAAGACGAGCATTAGAACTGGCCACCACCAGAACCCGTACGCCACCATCATGCCCGGACCTCCGAAACCCCTTCCGAAACCTGCTTCCCCATATCCAAATCTTCCCATAATCGAAAACGTTCCCAGCAGCAATACAGCCAATACCACCAGCCCGACAGCCAGGACAATGTCTCTAGTTCGCATCTGCGTCACCTTCAATACAACCAGCTACTTGCCAGGGTCCTAGTGAGCGAATGTTGGCGAGCAGCCGCGTGGCGCCACCGACATTCTCTGGACGATTGGCATCTCTCTTGATCGATATGAGTCTACCGCAAACATGTGAATAAGGCGTCAAGGCACTGTAAAAAGAGTGTGAAGGTTAGGAGTTGCCGGCGGCGGCCGTGCGGCTTGACCCATTCTTGACCTATTGGCTATTGCAACAAGTTCGCAGTTGCAATAAACTGGGGCGGTCAAGGCCGGCGCCGCGGCTCGCCGGCACTCGTTTGGAGGAACCAACGCTCATGATCCTTGGCGCGGAGTCCATCGCCCCTGGCGCGGCCACCTCGGTTTCTCGACGCTCGTTCCCGTGGAAAAGGACCCTTGCTCTCATTCTCGCCAGCTTCGGACCAGGGCTTATGGTCATGCTTGCCGACACCGACGCCGGCAGTATCGTGACCGCCGCTCAATCCGGGGCGGTATGGCGCTATCAGATGATCCTGCCCCAGATCCTTCTCATCCCAGTCCTCTATTCCGTCCAGGAGGTTACCGTCCGCCTGGGTATCGCTACCCAGAAGGGCCACGGCGAGCTCATCCGGCAACACTTCGGCAAGGGCTGGGCTGCGCTCTCCGTATCCACCTTGTTCCTTACGGCAGTGGGTGCACTGGTAACGGAGTTCGCCGGAATCGCCGGTGTCGGCAGCCTTTTCGGTATTTCTCCGAGCCTCACGGTCTCAGTCGCCACCCTCCTGCTCGTGGGGATCGCTGCTACCGGCTCCTATCAGCGAGTCGAGCGGATCGGGATCGCGATCGGGCTCTTCGAGCTATTTTTCATTCCGGCTGCAGTGATGGCCGGCCCTAACGCGGGGGCTATGATCCGAGACTTGCCGGCCGTGCCCCTCGGCAATCAGGACTTTCTCTTCTTGCTCGCGGCAAACGTAGGTGCGGTCATCATGCCGTGGATGGTGTTCTACCAGCAGAACGCGGTGATCGACAAGAAGCTCACCCTGAAAAACCTGCGAGGAGCGCGACTTGATACGCTCGTAGGGGCTGTGGTGACCCAGTTGGTCATGATCGCGGTGATCGTCGCCACGGCTGCCACCATCGGACAGACCAACCCATCCAGCCCGCTCAATGGCATCCAGCAGATCGCTGTCACCCTGGAGCCGTTCTTGGGATGGGGACTGGCACGGCTTGCGTTCGGGCTGGGCATGGCTGGCGCTGCGTTCGTTGCAGCACTTGTCGTGTCGATCTCCGCTTCCTGGGGGGTGAGCGAAGCGTTCGGACTACCTCACAGCCTCAACAGTGCACCGCGTCAGGCACCCTGGTTCTACGTGGTGTACGCTTCCGCGCTCATCGGCGGGGCGCTCCTCGTTCTCTCGGGAGTCTCCCTCATCGACCTCACCATCGACGTCGAGGTGATGAACGCCGCTCTCCTGCCCGTTGTGGTCGGTTTTCTGCTTGTTCTCGAAGCGAGGGTGCTCCCGAAGGAGCTTCGCCTGAGAGGGGCCCATCGCATCCTGGTGTGGGCGATGTCGAGTATGGTCATACTCTTCGGACTTGCCGTCGCGCTCCGGGTGGTCTTCCTTGGCGTCTGAAGTGCCGGAGAGCAGGAGCGCCGGTGGCTGGACAGGTCCGATGGCTCTCCACATCTCATTCCGCGATCGTTCCTGGCTGGGACCGTCAGTTCGCGAAAGTCATCTTCGCTCCGGTCATCTGGACTGTGGGCCGCTCTTGCCGTCAGTGGGTCCCTTTCGGACCTCCAGTGCTGTAAGATAGAGGCAAGTCTATCACCCATGTCTGGGCGAAAAGAGGGATCGTGACGTCGGTTCTGGTGGTGGACGACGAGGCGCACCTCGTCGATCTGGTGACTGGCTACCTGGAGCGTGAGGGTTTCAACGTGCTTTCGGCCGGCGATGGACCAACCGCGCTGGATTTGGTGAGGACCCATCAACCCGAGGTCGTGCTACTCGACGTGATGCTACCCGGGCTGGACGGCATCGAGGTTTGCCGGAGGCTTCGGCAATTCT
>JAJYKO010000586.1 GCA_021788565.1 Chloroflexota bacterium | reverse complement strand
TGCCCCGGCGTACAGGGCAAGGCCTGGGAAATCGATGGGCTGTCGCTCGACAGCCCGCTGCTGCTTGCGCAACAGCAGCTGCGCCCCCACGAGCACCACCACGCCAATCGGGAGGTTTATGAAGAAGATTTCGCGCCAGGACCAATTCTGGATGATCCACCCGCCCAGATTGGGACCGATGATCCCCCCGATGGGGAAGATGCTGCTGAACATGCCGATCGCCTGCATGCGCCGCTCTTTGAACTGGTCGCTCACGATGCCGACGGCGGAGGGCATCAATCCGCCACCACCCAGCGCCTGTATCACCCTGAACAAGATCAGAAAGCCGATATTGGGAGCGAGACCGCAGAGCAAAGAGCCGAGAGTGAAGCTGCCTATGCAGAACATGAAGACCCGCTTGCGCCCCAGCTCGTCACTCAGTTTGCCGATCAACGGCATCACCACGACTTGAGTGAGCTGGTAGCTGGTGATCGTCCAACCCACCCAGTTCAGGCTAGTGTCCAGGGAACTTGTGAGGGCCGGAATCGCCACCGCGACGATAGTCGAGTCGATGGAGGCCATCAACAGGCCGAGCGCGGCGAGGCCGAAGAATATGTAGCGTATCGACGAGTTACCGGAATCTGCCATAAGTTCTACCTGGGTCAATGACCCGTTCTGGCCGCGGCGTTCGCAGTACCAATACAGCAAACAGGCGGCCACGGCCTCGAAGGCTGCCGAGGCTGGATCCAGATCGGCCGTCTTGTGCGATCATGAGATTTCACGAGATCAGCGCGGCCTCAACTGATGATCGTTGGACTCGGGTGCCCGAATGAGGGCCTATCTGCGCTCCCTACCCCGAGTAGCCTCTGATACGGACGGCCTCCTGTACGGAGCGCCTGGGGCTTCTGTAGCGGTTCTGCGGGTGGTCGGGGTCGCCGTAGCCGAGGGCCACGCCTAGCAGTATGGAAAGATCCCCAGGAATATCGAGCTCTGCCCGCAGTACGTCGGGATATGCAACCAGCATTACGGCAGGCGCTGAGTCCACACCCTGCTCCTGGGCGGCCAGCATGATGCTCTGCGCCACCAGACCCATATCGAAAATCGACCAGGGAGTCAGGCTCCGATCCATGCACAGGTACACGACCACCGGCGCGCCGAAGAGCCTGAAGTTGTGCTCGGTAAGCCTCTGCCTCGCCGCGGAATCCTCGCGAGCTACCCCGAGGGTCGCGAGCCGCTCCGCCCCCACCCTCTCGATACGCTTCTGCAATGCGGGAGGCCACTGTGCCGGTGCCGGCAGATCGGGACTGCGAGGCACGCCGTTGCGATAGTTCTCCAGGTAGGCCTGCCGGACCCTGTCCAGCACCTTTCCGGCAGCGACGAATATCTCCCACGGCTGGGTATCTGCCCAGGATGGCGCGTGGAGTGCGGCATCCATGATCCTGACGATAGTCTCTTTGCTCACCGGGTCGGGCTTGAAAGCCCGGCAGGTGTAGCGGGAAGTCAGGGCTTCTGCGACCTGCATCGGCTGGGGTTCTCCTTCCGACTTCACTTCGTCATCCCCTCGACCTTACTTCGTCATCCCCGCGGAAGCGGGGATCCAGGTCCTGCCTTGCTTCTCGGATGCCTGCTTTCGTGGGGATGACGATCCGGTTTAGATCCACACGGCTCCAGTGTCGGCCCCCCCCACCCGTTCGCGATACGATCCAAGAACGCCATGAGCCGGATGGTCGGGGCGCTCTGGTGGATTGGCCATCCGCCTGCGAAGCTCCTCGTCGCTGACCATCAGCGCAATGCGCCCGTTAGGCACGTCGATCTCGACGATGTCGCCGTCCTGAACGTAGGCGATGGGCCCTCCATCCCAGGCCTCGGGCGTCACGTGGCCGACGCACGGCCCGCGCGTGGCGCCGGAGAATCGACCGTCCGTCACCATCGCCACGGACGTGTGGAGACCCATTCCCACCAGCATGGCCGCCGGGATGGAGAGCTCCCGCATGCCGGGGGCGCCTTTCGGGCCCTCGTACCGCACCACCAGCACGCTGCCGGGCTTGACCTCCTTCTGCAGCATGAACTGGCGAACCTCCTCCTCGGAGTTGAACACCACGGCGGGACCTCTGTGCACGAACATCCTCGGATCCATACCGCTCTTCTTCACGACGGAGCCTCTGGGCGCGAGGTTGCCCCGCAGTATGCCGAAGGCACCCCCCTGGTCCAACGGCCGAGCGGTATCCCTGATGACCTCACCGTCGGGCACGGGGGCGTGCTCCAGGGCCCCACCCAGAGTCCCGCCCACGGCCAGGGAAACGCCCAGGTCCAGGCTATCTTTTATCGCGTTCAGCAGCGCCGGCACCCCGCCGGCCTCGTGGAAATCGTTGATGTTGTATTTGGAAGAGGGCTTGTACTTCCCAACGACGGGTACCGATCGCTGCACCTGCTCGAAGCGCTCCAGATCGAAGCCGAAGCCCATCAGGCGGGCAAACGCCAGGGTGTGAAGCACCCCGTTGGTCGACCCTCCCGAGGCCGAGATGTACCTGATGCCATTCTCCAGGTTGGATGGGGTCAGGAACTGGCCGAGAGCCTTGCCCTCCCGCACCAGGGCGACGATCCGCTCGCCCACATCTCGCGCCTGCCGGATCTTCGCGGCGTCAAAGGCGAGCATCGTCGCCGAACCGAACGGGGCCAGTCCAGTGGCCTCGAGGAAGCAGCCCATGGTGTTGGCCGTGCCCATCATCGAACAGGTTCCGGCCGAGGCGCAGAAGTGCTCCTGCCACACCTGGAAGGTCTCGTCGTCCACCTCGCCGGTGCGCCTAATCCCGATGGCTTCCTTGAGGTCCGAGGTGACCACCGTGCGATCCTTCAGGCGATACGGCATCATGGCACCGGCGGTCAGGAAGAGGGTGGGCAGGTTCAGCCGTATGGCCGCCATCACCATACCAGGGATGATCTTGTCGCAGGAGGCGAGCATCACCAGGCCCTGGAAGCTGTGCGCGCGGACCATCGCCTCGACGGAGCCGGCTATCAGGTCCCGTTGGGGGAGAAGGTAGTGACCGCCAGGACCCGAGTTGGCCATGCCGTCGCAAGGGGCCGGCACGTTGAACTCCCCCGGGGTTCCGCCGGCAGCCCAGATGCCCTCCTTAACCCTCGCGGCCAGGTCTCGCAGTGGCACGTGACCGGGGTTCACATCGGTGAAGGAGTTCACTACCGCTATCTGAGGTTTGTCCAGATCGGCGGCTCTGTACCCGCACGCGTGCATTAGTCCGCGGTAGTAAGCTTCAGTAATGTCTTCTGTCTGCTCGCCAGGATGAGTCACTCTTCGAAACCCCTCTTCCGGAATTTGACGCCCAACAACTGCTCGTACACCCTGATCAATCCGCCTTTGTCGTGGTCTCCGAGGCCCTGGGCAAGAGCCATCTGGAACACCATCGCGGTTGCGTTGACGATGGGCAGCGGGATCTTCTCGCGCGCCGAGATCTCGGCCGCGCTCACCAGATCCTTGTACGCACCCTGAAGCGGATAGGCCGTATGGAACCGGTTCTCCATGATCAGGGGCGCGAAGAACTCCAGGCCGAAGCTGCGTCCGGTACCCGTCGTCGCGACCTGAACGACCTTCTCAGGGTCAAGACCGAACTTGGTGGCCAGCGGTAGGATCTCCGCCACGGCGGCCATGTTGGCGTCGAACAGCAACTGGTTGATCAGCTTAGTCAGCTGCCCCGCGCCGACCGGGCCCATGTGAAGGATCGTATCACCTATGGACTTGAAGAGCGGGAGAAGCTCCGCGTAGAGAGCCTCGTCGCCGCCGTACATGATCGTGAGGCTGCCATCCCTTGCCCTGGCTTCGAGACCCGAGACCGGGGCATCGGCGAACTCGACCCCTCGCTCGGCGAGGCGCCGATGGATCTCCAGGGTACCCATGTAGCCGATGGTGCTGAGATCCACCACCGCGAGGCCCGGGTGCGCCGCTTCCATTACCCCACCTTCGTCGAAGAGCACCTGCTGGACGGCATCGGTGTCTGGGAGAGAAGTGAAGACGACGCGGGCAGAGTCGGCCGCCTCCGCCGGCGATCGTCCCCCTGCAGCACCCTCGGCGATGAGCGGCTCCATCTTCTTGGGGCTGCGATTGTGGACCGTCACCTCATTACCGGCCTTAAGAATATTCAGGGCCATCCACTTGCCCATCTGGCCGAGGCCGATGAACCCGACCTTCATGGGGGAAACACCTCCAGTACGAAGTAACGGCCGCGGGCGACCGAACTGAGAGCAGCAAGAGCGGAATCCGCGTCGATAAACAGGGAGCATACATTCTCGCCGGAAATCCCGTCAACGTCGCGGCGAGCATCGGGTGCACTTCATGCTCGAAGAGCAGTGCTCCGAGATCCTCATCGGGGGAAGACCAGGCGTCCCCCGCGAGTCGGCTCGGCAACGCGAAGCGGGGACCCGGCCGCTCGAGTCCGCGACTGGGAGAAAGATGGCCGTGGAATACGGAAGGCGCGCCATAGAATCCTACGGAGAACTGTTCCCCGTGACCAGGAAGCTGGCCTACCTGAACCACGCGGCTTTTGGCACCATGCCCGCTCCCGTCGTGGAGGCGATCGGCCGGCACCTGTCCGCCGTGTCGCTCCGTGGGGCAGGAGCGGTACAGGCCTGCGAAGAGCAGCGGGAGCAAG
>JAJYKO010000585.1 GCA_021788565.1 Chloroflexota bacterium | reverse complement strand
ACTTCGACGCCACCCTGGTGGAGGTGGAGTCGGAGAACAAGGAGCAGGCCGCCCCCAACTACAAGCACGGCTTCGGCTACCACCCCCTGCTGGTGTATCTGGACCAGACCGGAGAGGCGCTGGGAGGCAGGCTCAGGCCCGGCAACGCCGGCTCCAACAAGGCCGACTCCGCCGGCTGCACCGATCCGAGTTCCGAACCCCCAGCCGGCTGACAAATCCGGAGCCACGCGGCTGACCAATCCGGAGCCACGAGTATATACTGATGGCTATGCACAATCCATTCCAGATCACCAAGCCCGTGGCAGCGACCGAGGTGATCGATCGTGAGCCGGGGGCGGGAGTTCTCAGTGGGCTTCGACATCACCGAGCCGGTGAGGGGACCCCTCACCCCCTTCTACTACCGAGGGCGCCAGCTCATACTGATCCCTGACGCGCATCTCACGCCCGTCGCCCTCCGGGGCCAGATCCCCGCACCCCTTGGTTTTGTTCAATATGGTGCCTCCACGCCCCTTGGTTTGGTTCAGCTCATGCTACACTAGCTCCTTGGTTACGTTCAGAGCCTTGCGGCTTCCAGATCAAGTGAGGGCTCGGCATGCGTGATTTTGAGAGACGTCAACACATTGTTGACAATAGTCCCTGGTGGAAGCACCCGACTCGGTGGGAGGACTCCGATGGAGATCTGCGGGCGGCGCGACTAAATGCTGTCACTCAGTATGATCCCAGACCCCTGGATGGTATAGCTCCCGCTGGACTCTTCCTGCTCGTCGGGCCGAGGCGTTCCGGTAAGAGCGTGGTGATCAAACGCACCATCACTCGCCTCATTGCAGAAGGAGTCGATCCTCGCGCGATTGCATTCTGTCCTTGCGAAACGTTGACCGTTCAAGACCTACGACGCATTGTCAAGCTAACCACCGACCTCACGCCATCCATCGCTCACGAGGACCGCTACTGGTTTTTTGACGAGATCACGTATGTGCGTCATTGGGCGGAAGGGCTCAAGCAGCTGCGGGACGGCACGGTCCTGAGGCACGGCTGTGTTGTCGCTACTGGATCCTCGGCCGCTGAGTTGCGCCGAGCTCGAGGGGAATTTGGCGGTCGCGAAGGCGAAGATGGCAGCGGTGGAAAGATACGGATGCTATTGCCTATGGGATTCCGATCTTTCCTTCGGGAACTTTACCCGGAACTAGCGGCCGACTTGCCCACCGAGTTCTTTGCGCTCTCCGATCTTCAGAGCGAGAGTTCTCATCGGTACCTGACTCCGTTACGCCCCTTCATCGATGACGTCACGATCGCCTGGGAGCGCTACCTCAATGTTGGCGGCTTCCCGCGAGCGGTGTCAGATGTTGCGGCCGGAGGGATCGATGTCTCCTCAAGCACTGCAGATGGGTTTTGGAGCATTCTGAGCGGCGATGTCCTCCGGGTTGGCCATATGAGCGAGCGAGGCGTGAAGGCTCTACTTGAGCGACTGGTCGATGGCTTGTGCTCTCCACTGAGCGTGAAGGGTATCGCAGGCGCGCTCACGATCGGGGCTCGTAACACGGTCGCCGATCGTATTGATCGCCTATGTGCATCCTTGTACGCGTGGCGGGCGTCTACTAGCCACGACGGGCTCCTCCGCGTTCATGGCGGTAGGGATAAGTTATACTTCATCGACCCGCTGATTACGCGGCTTCCCGCCTTGAGGGACCGTCGCATCGCTCCGCCGGATGTGACGAAGCTCTCTGAACAGCAGGTAGGCAACGTTCTCGTACGGAACCTTGCAATAGGAGACACGAACTCCGTGCTTGATGAGGCGGCCATCTTGGTGCGCCGCAACCCAGACAGTGGAGCCGAGATTGACTTTGTGGGCGACGACGTCACAGTTCCACTCGAGAGCAAGTACGTGAGTGCCGGCTGGAAGCCAGAGAGGGCGGCGCTCGTTGAGCACTACCAGCGAGGGATCATCGTTTCTCGAGACATTCTAGACACAAGCGAGGGCATTTGGGCAGTGCCAGCAGGCCTGTTCGCGTGGATGATCAATGACACTTGACGGGCACAACTTTCATGCGACTGCTTGCTGGCGAACGAAGAGCGCCCTGTGCATTAGGCGCAAGACCCCGGAAGCACTTGTGGTTGGCCACCTCCCGCTCGACCTTGTCTAATACGGGGCCAGGCTTGTAGTGGACCGCCACCGTCCTTCCGGCCACCGTCTGGGTGAGGTTGTACTGCGGCCCGTGCCCGGGGCGGGCCGGATTGCCGCAGGCGCAGTTGGCCCGGCCGCAGCGCCGCCGGACCGCGGCCAAACTGCCGGGAAGGAAGTCGCCCACCTGGGAGAGATCGGCGTAGAGCTGACTCCGTTGCCGCTCGAGCTCGGGAAGGTCTGATAGGTCTTGCAAGTGCCGTCACCTCCTCTGAGTCCACTGCGACACTCAGAACGAGGCAGCCTGAACTCGCTGGCAATCCTTGCCCACTTTCGCGTCGTGCACCTTCGTTTGTTTCGCTCGTTGCGTTCCTTTCGCGAACGTGCTATGATCGCCGGTAGGAGGTACCAGCCATGACAGCCACACTCGAGCATGAGCCCGTCGCCATCGCAGAGGAGTATCAAACTGGGGCGGCAACGGCGGGGGACCGCATGGACGCCCTTCTTGAGGGGCACCGTCGGGCCGCAACTCTGACGCTCACGCTTGACGACGAGAGCCATGTCACGGTGCCCGTTGCGGCACTCGGGCTCCTAGCAGGCATCCTTCGCGAGATGGGTCGTGGTCATGCCGTCACGATCGTTCCGTACGGAGCTGAGCTGACCACCCAGCAAGTGGCCGATATCCTTAATGTCTCGCGGCCCTACGTCGTGAAGTTGATCGAGACTGGAGAACTCCCTGGGCGCAAAGTTGGACCGCGTAGGCGTGTTCGATTCGAGGACTTGATGGGCTACAAGCGCGCCGATGACGAACGCCGTCGCAGGGTCGCCCAGGACTTGACTAGAGAGGCCGAGGACCTAGGTCTCGAGTACTAGAGATACGACTCGATTGCGCGGGCGGACTGGGGAAGCCCGGCCCTCTCCAAAGACTTGAGCACGTGGTCGACTCCCGGGCGCGTGACCATGTCCTCCTCCATATCTCGAATCACCTTGGCAAGGACGCGGGGACTCAGATCAATGAGGTTGTAAACGAACGTATCAGGGTGTTGCGCCTCTATGTCTCCAAGTTGCTCACCCGGGAAGTCGCGGAGATTGAAGGTCACAATGATTTGGGCGCCTGCCTTAATCGCAGCAGCAAGTACATGGCGATCGTCCTCGTCGGGCAGGGTCAAGCCGGCCACGAGCCCTTCGTAGCCTTCAATTGAGGCGTCCCGTATTGCTTCACCCATGAGCCGCCGGGTTCGCTCTAGGCGCGCGGCGTCCAGATCGTTCCTGCGCTTCAGAATGCTAGTGAAGTACTCATCCAAGATCTTGTCCGTCCAGCGCGCGTGCACAAGTCCCGCCTGACCAAGCCTGATCAGGAGGTCCCGGAGGCTATACGGATACAGAACACAGGCGTCATACACGACCGTGAACGGCATCTTTCTACAATAGCTGCCGCCAGGCGCAGGGTGGCCAGGTGACCGCGCACAGTCTGGTGCACGGAGGCCTCGCTCATCGCCAACCCGCCTCCACCAACTGGGAGTAGGCGTCGAGGTCAACCGCAACCTCAGGGCCCAGCCCCGCCAGCAACTTCTCCGCCTCGGTCCGTGCGGTGGCTCCCGGTGGGTAGTTGCCCTTGCGGTCGCACGGGGCCTTGGAGGTGAACTGGGCCAGCACCACCTTCTCCAGCGCCGCCGCCTGCTCTTGGCTGCGCACCACCGCCCCCGAGCCTCTCGGCGCCAGCCGGTGGCTGGTCAGGAGCACCCCGGACGGAGCAACGATCTCCAGGCTGTTGGTCCCCAGCCGGTGTCGGAGCTGCAGCTCGGCTCCCGTCAACCCCGGCGGCACCCCGTACCGGTTGCCCCGGAAGGCCACCGTGGCGTTGGCGGCCACGGGTGCCACAATCTCGATCTGGGCCGGGTAGGGCACTGGCGGCAGGTCCTGCAGCGGCTCCGTCTCCGCCAGCCCGCCCACCGTCGGCCACGCTGCCCGGCTGCCTTCCTCCGGAGGGTCGAGCAGCTTGCCCGGCGGCCGCAGCCGCTGGTCGGCGATGGTGGCGCAGAAGGTGTCGAAGCTCACTTGGGCGGCCGCCGGATCCGCCGCCGTCATGGTCCTCCACCACCTCCCGCACGAGAAGCGCACCGCCGCTTCGACCACCCCCTTCCGATTCCCGCGCCGGGGAGGACACGGCGCCACGATCGCCCCGTAGTGCTTGGCCACCGGGGCGAAGCTGGCCTGCACGTCGCCGGTCCCAGGCACGATCACGGTCGCCAGCCGGTCGGTTCGCCACACCCGGGCCGTGCCGCCCAAGCGGCGCAGCACCGCGTCCATAGCCTCGATCAGGTGGGCTTGGTCCAAGTGCTCCGCCAGCACCCCCCGCACCTTCCCTGAGTACGACAGCGTGCCCAGCAGGATGTTGGCCATCCCTCCCCACGGGGCCCGCCGGTGGAACCAGTCCCACTGGATCTCCTCACCCGGCGGATGGGCGATCTCGATGTACTCCCGCCCCTTCACCCCGGCGCAAGCCTCACAGTGCGGCCGCAACCCCGC
>JAJYKO010000584.1 GCA_021788565.1 Chloroflexota bacterium | reverse complement strand
CGGCAAGAGCAGCTGGGAACAGTTCTCCGACCTGAACTCCGCCTACGTCGAAGAGCTGTATGAGCGATTCCAGACCGATCCAAACTCGGTGGACCCGGAAAGTCGCTCGGTCTTCGAGAGGCTGGGTCCCCCCACATCACGCGCCCAGGTTCTGGAAGCGACTCGTGCCCCGGCGGCGCCCGCGCTGGACCCGTCCAGAGTGGCGGCGACGATCGCCCTGAGCACCGCCATTCGTATGTACGGCCACCACGCCGCGCAGCTCGATCCTCTGGGGAGCGAGCCCGCGGGCGACACGGAACTGCTGCCGGAGACTCATGGGCTTCGCGAGGAAGACCTCGCCTCTCTACCCGCTTCGATCGTCGGCGGATTCGCCGCGGAGGGCGCCGCCAATGCCCTGGAGGCGATCCGGCGGCTCCGCGAGGTCTATCAGGAGACCAGCGGCTTCGAGTTCGAGCACATCTCCAACGCTGAAGAGCGTAACTGGCTCTTCGCGGCTGTGGAATCCGGCCAGTTCCGCCCGCCGAAGGACCCCATCGATGATCGGCAGTTGCTGGAGTGGCTGACCAGGGTGGAAGCGCTGGAACGCTTTCTCCAGAGCGACTTTCCCACGCAGACTAGGTTCTCCATCGAGGGTCTGGACACGCTGGTGCCGATGCTGGACGAGTTAATCCGGCATGCCGCCAGGGTGGGCACGAAGTCGGTGGTGTTGGGTATGGCTCACCGCGGCCGACTGAACGTGCTGGCCCACATACTGGAGATGCCGTACGAGTCGATCATCGCCGAGTTCCAGGGCGCGCTTCCCCTTCCAGACGGCGTAGCAGGCGGCGGAAGTGAGCTCGGCTGGACCGGCGACGTGAAGTATCACCTCGGCGCGGGCACAGCCGTGAACGGCACCTCCGGACCGGCCATGAAGGTCCTGATGCCCTCCAATCCCAGTCATCTCGAGCTCATCGATCCCGTCGTGGAGGGGATGACCCGAGCCGCGAGCGAGGATCGAACCCAGCGAGGTCCCGCCCAACTCAATGAGGTGGCGGCTCTGGCGGTGCTGGCCCACGGCGACGCCTCCTTCCCGGGTGAGGGGGTGGTGGCCGAGACCCTGAACCTCTCCCGCCTGCCGGGTTACCGCACGGGTGGAACCGTGCACATCATGGAGAACAACCAGCTGGGCTTCACCACCCCGCCTGCACTCACGCGCTCCACCCTCTTCGCCAGCGATCTCGCCAAGGGCTTCGAGATACCGATCATCCACGTGAACGCCGACGATGCCGAGGCCTGCGTAGCGGCTATCCGTCTGGCCCACGCCTATCTGCACAAATACCGCAAGGACGTGCTGGTAGATCTGATCGGCTACCGGCGCCACGGGCACAACGAGGGCGACGAGCCGTCGTTCACACAGCCGAGGATGTACGACCTGGTCGCCGAGCACCCCACTGCGCGGACTCTGCTGGTCGAGAAGATGGTGCGCGAGGGGAAGATCTCCGCCGGCGAAGCGCAGACGATGACGAAGCAGGCCATGGATCGGTTCCGCGAGATCCGGAGGTCGCTGCCCAAGGAAGCGATGGAGGAGCCCGGGAAGGGGCTGGACCAGGCGGGACTGGAGGCTGGAGGCACCATCGGCGGGCTGGGCCACCCCGGGCCCGCGCGGGACGTAGAGACTGCCGTGCCTTGTGAGGACCTGGAACGGCTGAATCAGGAGGTCCTCTCCCTTCCTCCGGACTTCCACGTTCACCCGAAGCTAAAGCCTCTCATGGATCGTCGTCGATCCGCCCTGTCATCCGGCGACGGGGCTAGCGAGCGCGGTCGCATCGACTGGGGCCATGCCGAGACGCTCGCCTTTGCCTCAATCCTGGCGGACGGAACACCCATCCGGATCACGGGCGAGGATACCGCGCGGGGCACCTTCAGCCAGCGCCATCTGGTTTTGCACGACGTGGCCACGGACGCCACCTACGTCCCCCTGCAGAATATCCCTTCCGCCCGGGCCGCCTTCGACGTGTGGGATAGCCCTCTCACCGAGCAATCAACCCTGGGCTTCGAGTTCGGCTACAACGTCGAGGTATCCGATGCGCTGGTGCTGTGGGAGGCGCAGTATGGGGATTTCGTCAACGGCGGTCAGGCGGTCATCGACACGTTCATCAGTTCGGCAAGGTCCAAGTGGGCCGAGAACCCGTCCCTCGTTTTGCTGCTCCCACACGCCTACGAGGGGCAGGGGCCGGAGCACTCCAGCGCACGCCTGGAGAGGTTCCTGCAGCTGGCCGCGGAGGACAACCTGCGGATCGCCAACTGCACCACGGCGGCACAGTACTTCCACATCCTCCGGCGGCAGCAGCGCCTGCTGAAGCTGGACCCCAGGCCCCTGGTGCTGCTGACTCCGAAGAGCCTGCTGCGACATCCCATGGCCGCCTCCAGCCTCGAGGACCTGTCCCGGGGGAAGTTCCAGCCGGTCATCGACGATCCGCAGGCCCGCACGACGCCCGAAGCGGTCCGGCGCCTGATCCTCTGCACGGGCCACATCTACGTGGACCTCGTGACCGCGAGGCAGATGATCGCGACAAACGGGACGGCGGGCGAAAGGGTGGCGATCGTGCGGATGGAGGAGCTTTATCCATTCCCCGCGGCCGAACTTGAGACGATCCTCAGGGAGTATCACTCGGTAGAGGACATCGTGTGGGCGCAGGAGGAGCCGCGCAATATGGGGGCCTGGCCGTTCGTCGCGCCGCGACTCAGAGATCTGACCGGCGGGCGTGTGCCGCTGCTGTACGCCGGTAGAACCAGGCGAGCGAGCCCGGCCGAGGGTTCCCACGAGTGGCATATCAGGGAGCAGAGGCGGCTGGTGGAGGCGGCGTTCGAGCCGGCGCCATCGAAGGCGAACGAAGCATCACCCAGGGCGTCGTCTTAGGAGAGAGGCCGCAAATCGGCAGGATTTGATCGAGATGGATTACCCAATCCAACACAGCTTGGGTCGCGAGGTCGGTGTAGAGGTGCAGAATGGCGACAGAAATCGTCGTACCGGAATTCGGCGAATCGGTGGTGGAAGCCACCGTGGGACACTGGTTGAAGGCTGAGGGCCAGCCGATTGAGGCTGGAGAGCCGGTAGTGGAGCTGGAAACCGAAAAGGTAAACACCGAGGTTTCGTCGGCGGAGGCCGGCGTTCTGACCAGAATCAGTCACAAGGAAGGCGACACCGTCCACCCGGGCGAGGTGCTGGGCGTAGTTGAGGGACGAAACGGCGCGATGGCTCCAACCAGACCGGAGCCCCAGCCTGAACGGACGGAGGAAACGCCCCGCGCTACCGTGCCGGCCGACACGACACCCCCGCCCACCCACGACCAGGCCGCGACGGCTCCGCCCCCGAGCGAAATCACTCCCCCGGCTGAGGAGGGCGATGTCGAGCGGGCACGCGTGTCGCCGGCAGCTCAGCGACTGGCCGCGGAGCTAGGCGTTCGCCTTGCGCGGGTGCGTGGCACCGGACCGGGTGGCCGGATCATGAGGGAGGACGTGGAGGACCTCGTTCGGCGCGATCGAGCAGCCGCGCGGCCGGCTCAAGAGGCTCCCCCAAGTCCCGCGCCACCTGCCGCGCCCCCCCAGGCACCGGCAGCACAGCCGGGCCCGAGACCGGCTGCCGCGCCGGCCGTCCAGCCCGCGCCCGCGGAGCAGGGGCGTCCCGAGCTGCGGCAGCGATTGTCCCGGCGCCGCGCCACGATAGCGCGCCGTCTCGTGGAGATGCAGCAGACCACGGCCATGCTGACCACTTTCAACGAGATCGACATGACCGCCGTCATGGATCTGCGCCGCCGCCGCCGCGAGGCGTTCCGGCAGGCGACCGGGGTGGATCTCGGCTACATGTCCTTCTTCGTCAAGGCGGTCGTCGGCGCGTTGAAGGCCTATCCTCAATTGAACGCCGAACTCCAGGGTGACGAACTCGTACTGAAGAAGTACTACGACATCGGCATCGCCATCGGGGACCCTGAGGGGTTGGTGGTGCCGGTCGTTCGGAATGCCGATAAGCTCAGCTTTGCCCAGATAGAGCAGACCATCGGAGACTACGTCCAGAAAGTGAAAGACCACACCCTCACGCTGGAGGACCTGCGGGGTGGGACATTCACCATCACCAACGGGGGCGTCTTCGGCTCCCTCATGTCCACGCCGATGTTGAACCCGCCACAGGTGGGGATCCTCGGGATGCACAGGATCATGGACCGGCCGGTGGCGGCGGACGGACAGGTGGTGATTCGTCCCATGATGTACGTGGCCCTGAGCTACGATCACCGAGTTGCCGACGGACGCGAGTCCGTGCAGTTTCTCGTGCGGGTGAAACAGCTCCTCGAGGATCCGGAAAGGCTCCTCCTGGAGGGATAGCACAAAGGGGGCGGGGAGGGCGAGGCTCCCGCCGAGCCGCCGTCCCCTCCCCGCTCGCCTCCGCCGAAAACGTCACCCCCGCTCGCCTCCGCCGAAAACGTCACCCCCGCGAAAGCGGGGGTCCAGGATACGGCTGCGGGGAGCGGTGCCGGCTCCCCCAACTCAGCCCCCTATCGCAACCCCCATCAATTCCACCACCAGCTTCGAGAGCAGCACCAGGTCCGAGACGGAGATGTGCTCCTGGAGCGTGTGCGGCGCCACCATCCCGGTGCCTAGCACCACCGAAGCCAAACCCTTGAC
>JAJYKO010000583.1 GCA_021788565.1 Chloroflexota bacterium | reverse complement strand
TGGCAGCATCTGGGTGGAGAGTGAACCAGGCAAAGGAAGCTCCTTTCACGTGGCGTTCGGTACCTTCGTGCCCGACTCAGGCGACCTGAGCTTGTCGCCGACAGGCTAGCCCTCCGTCGCCCGCCTATCGGCGTCGCGGGGTCGACACTCCAGCGCCACCGCCAGCAGACAGGCATGGAACCTGCTGCTGGCGGCGGTGTTTGGCGTCTCGACGCCAAATCTCAACCTCGCGCCGACTGGCAGCATTGGAGGAACTGGGATGAACATCGGGATAATCGGAAGCGGCCACATAGGCGGCACGGCGGCACGGCTATTCGCCAACGCAGGTCATCAGGTAGCCATAAGCAATTCGAGGGGGCCGGCATCCCTCACACAAATGGTGAGCCAGCTTGGCCCGAACGTCAAAGCAGCGACGGTTGAAGAGGCAGAGGCCTTTGGCGACATTGTTCTGCTTGCAATTCCCTTCGGTCAGTATCAGTCCATACCCGTCTCCGCACCATCGGCCAAGATAGTTATCGACGCGATGAACTACTATCCGGAACGCGACGGGCAAATCGATTTCGATGGCCTCACCTCCACGGAACTTGTGGCCAAGCACCTGACCGGCGCACGAATGGTCAAGGCATTCAACACCATGCAGGCTGATACTCTGGCCGGCGGGGGAAAGCCTGCGGCTCCTGTGGATCTGAGGCTGGCGCTCTACGTAGCTGGCGACGACCCAGGTGCCAAGACCGTGGTCTCCCGCCTCATCGAGGAGATAGGGTTCGCGCCAATTGATACTGGCTCGCTGCATGAAGGGGGGCGCCGACAGCAGCCGGGCTCGCCGATCTACGCTCGACCACTTGCTGCCCGAGAAGCAAAGCAGATACTGGCTTCGGCAGCGTAGCGCTCAAGGGAGTGCCGCGCCAGGTCCAGGGTGGGAGAAAGACTCACGCCTACCACGTAGTCTGTTGCCTGCCCTGGGCCCGACGGAAAGCCTCCCACCGTTTGCGATTCTTCACGTAGAGATACTCCTCGTACTCTCCGTTGGAGCGTGGCCCCCTCTCCTTATCGCAGGACTCGCAGGCAAGTTGCAAGTTGAAGTACTCATCAGGACCACCCTGATCTGGCGGAATCACATAGTTGATGTGGCACTCTCGAGAGGTGAGCTTCAACGACTTGTCGCAGAGCCGGCACCTTCCGTTGTCCCGCTCGTAGACCGCCACCAGCAGTGCAGATGGTTCTGACATGACCGCACACTCTCCTGTGGAGCAGGGATGGAGAGATGAATGCCTTCGGGTTGCCCGGACAGGTGGCCATTATATTACTTCTTGTAGCAGCTTCAACACCATGGTAGGTTTGGCCCTGACCATGGCAACGTGCCTCCCGTCGGTCCGTGGACAGCCGCGGGCGCCCAGGCTATGCTTAAGCCAAATTACGATGAGCCGTAAGGAGGAGCCACGGTGTCCAGCGAGCTCGGAAAACTGGAAAAACCCGAGGCAGAACAGTACAAGGGCCAGCGCAAGATCTACCTCGTTCCGCTGGTTTTCGCCCCCAGGCAGCCATCCCCCGACTACGCGAAGATCTACGATCGGTATTGGAGCGGCGTCTGGGAGCATCTTCTCAAACTGGAACACAGCATGGGTGCCATATTGCGCGTCTATCACGAGGCAATTGGTGTTGCCGGCACCGAGGGGCTGGAGCTAGCTGAGCGAATGAGCGAGAAGAGCGCGGCCGTGGCGCGAACCAAGGTGGAGGCCGGCGCGAACTTCGAAGCGGCGGAAGACCAGGAGTTGGTGGTGGAGAGCATGGACTGGCAGCGCTGCCTGGTCATGGGGCTCGAGAGCCAGAAGGCCGCGGAGTACGTGTGGGGAGCCTACAACGAGGCCGTGCAGAAGCGGTTTGAGCTGATGCGACAGAGAATCGACGAGACGCTCAAACCAGAAGAGGCGGGACTGCTCTTCATCTCGGAGGAGCATCGAGTGCAGTTCCCCACGGACGTAAGGGTGTTCTACGTTTCGCCGCCGGCCCTGGACGAGATCCACCGCTGGCTTCGGGACGAGCGGCAGAGGGCCGCTCAGCAGGGGGTGCCTCAACCTGAGGAGTGACCGCGCATCAATATCCCCAGTAGCGGTCGGTCCCCCTAGACCGGCCGCTACTGGGGACATCGTTAGCGCAGCGGATTAATCACCAGGCCGGTCTCGGGCTTAGGGTAGAAGTAGGTGGACTTCTGAGGCATCCGGCCGCCGGCTCGCGCAGTTTCCAGAACCTGCTCCACCCGCGTGGGGTTGAGCAAGAAAGCCGCCTGAGCCCTGCCTCGGTCAACGGCATCGATGGCTTCGGCAGCCTCTCTGGTATAGCCCACCGCTGACCCGGCCTTCAGCTCCTCGGGACCAATCCCCAGCGCGGGGCCGAGCACCAGGTCCTGCAGCAGGTCCACGTCAAGAACCGGCCTGCTCCCAGGCAATCCCGTCATCACCTCGTCTCGCGGCCGGAGAACAGCCGCGTTCGTGCTGCCCCCATAGAGACCCAGCACGGGTCCGGAGGGCGCTAACTCGCGCATCCGCCCCGTAATCTCCTCTGCCCGGGACGCGGCATCACCATCTACCGTGGTCGACACGACTTCCGCGTGGAACAATCCCGCCAGGGTCCTCTCCAGGATGCGCATCCGCTCTGCCGATATCCCGTGAATTAGGCGATGAGTTGGAAGCACCACCAATCCCGGGTCTCGACTGTCGACCAGCAGGACCAGAGCGAAGTTGTACGCTGCGTCGGGAGAAAGCGAGGCATCGGCCCCGGCCATCTCGTCGCGGTAGGCAAGCGCGGTCTCGTACCTGTGATGGCCGTCCGCCACGTACAGTTGTGGCTCACGAAGAGCGCCCAGAATCCGATCCATCCTCGCCCCACGTACGGCCCACAATCGGTGGGATTGGATGTTCTCCGTATCCGCTTCCGCAGTCGGCGGGTCACCCGCGGCTTCGGCGATCAATGCGGCGGCTTCGCCGGAAGGATCGTCGAACAGAAGGAAGAGCGGACTCAGGTTGCAGGCAGTGGCGTGCATCAGCTTGAGGCGGTCCTCTTTGGGTTTCGCCATGGTTTCCTCGTGGGGAAGCACGACCCCGGCTTCCCATGGCGCAAGCCGCAGTCTGGCCAGGAGGCCCCGCCGAACGAGATCGGAGCCCCCCATCGAGAACCGCTGCTCGTAGACGTACAGCGCGGGCTCCTGGTCAGGCTTAAGCACCCCCGCGGATAGCCATCGCTGCAGGGTGCCGGCCGCCCGGGTGTAGCGATTGTTGTCGGCATCATCCTCGGGGAACTCCAGACCCAGTTCCAATCTCACGACGTTGTTGGGGCTTCGTCCATACAGGTTGATCTGGTCCAGGGGCGAGATCACATCATAGGGCGGACACACGAGTGAACCCAGGGAGCCAGCCACCGTCTCGTCAAACCTGAGGCCCCGGAACGGCCTGATATCGTTCATCGGACTTCAACCTCCGTACGTATCAAGTGGGAGTAACCACGGAGACACGGAGAATCTCCTGAGAATCTCCGTGTCCCTCGTGTCTTCGTGGTTCACACACAGAGCTACTACAAGACTAACATCTCGAGGAACGACTCTCAAACACGGGCAAGGCGCGGTCTGTGCAGAAACGTACTGGAGAATTGCTTCCGATGCCGCATCGACGAGGAGGGGACGGGCGAACCGTGAGTGAAGAAATGAAGTTGACGCTGACCTACGACGACGTACTGCTGGAGCCGAAGCACTCCGCAATTGCTTCTCGAAAGAGCCTGGACACCTCTACCCGCTTTACACGGTCTATCAGCCTTGCCATTCCTATTGTGAGCGCCAACATGGACACCGTTACAGAGTCCGCGATGGCCATCGCCATGGCGCGAATGGGAGGCATAGGCATAATCCATCGTTTCCTGCCCATTGAGCGTCAGGTGGATGAGGTGCGACGGGTCAAGCGGAGCGAGGGATGGGTGATCGAAGAACCGTACACCATAACCCAAGATGCCAGGGTCGCGGACGTCCGTGCCATGATGTCCAGGCATGGCGTTAGCGGCCTCCCCGTGGTGGAGGGTAGGAAGCTCGTGGGCATGGTCACCAGCCGCGACGTCCTGTTCGCCGACGATGGCGACCTGGTAAGCGAGCGCATGACTCCCAGGGCGCGGCTGATCACGGCACCCGCGGGAAGCGGAACGGCGGCTGCGCACGCGCTCATCGAGCAGCATCGTGTTGAGAAGGTGCCACTTGTCGACGAGAACAACGTTCTTCGGGGGTTGGTGACGGCCAAGGACCTTGCCCGCAGCCTCCAGTTTCCATACTCCACGAAGGACTCGAGGGGGCAACTGCGGGTTGGAGCAGCCATTGGTGTCATCGGCGACTACCTGGAGAGAGCTCAGGCCCTGACTGAGGCGGGCGCAGATGTGCTGGTGGTCGACGTGGCGCACGGCGACTCGGATCACACGATACGGGCAGTGGAGTCGGTCCGAGCCAGGTTGGGATCGGTGGAACTGGTGGCGGGCAACGTTGCGACGGCCGGAGGCGTGGCGGCACTTGCCTCGGCCGGCGTGGATGCGGTGAAGGTAGGCGTAGGTCCCGGGTCCATCTGCATCACGCGGATAGTGGCGGGGGTGGGTGTGCCGCAACTGACGGCCGTGATGGAATCCGCCCGTGAGGCTGATCGTCAC
>JAJYKO010000582.1 GCA_021788565.1 Chloroflexota bacterium | reverse complement strand
CCACCACACTCACGGCCACTGGCGATCCTCCGTGCCGCCAGACCACTCCCCCGTGCGGGATGCCCTCCAGGATATTCCGCATCCAAATCACTGTCCGGTAATCCACGGGAGAATCTGCGACACGGTTGTGCCAGACGGACTGAGCCATCCGCCTGGCACAACCGTTGCACATCTACCATGCGGTTGGACATCCGCCGGCAGCCAACTATCTGTGTTAAACTCTGCGCTACACAGGTAGTTCTCCCTATAACCTGCCGACTTATCGGAACAAGGAGGTACCCTATTGAAAGGCGCGGATGCTGTCGCCCAAATCCTGAAGCGAGAAGGGGTAGAGCACCTCTTCTGCTTTCCCCTCAACCCCATCATCGATGCCGCTGCCGTCGTCGGCATCAGACCAATCGTAGCTCGCACCGAACGCACGGTCATCGGCATGGCCGACGCCTACACCCGCGTGAATGACGGCCGCCGCATCGGTGTGTGCGCAAGCCAGTACGGCCCTGGTGTAGAGAACGCCTTCGGTGGAATGGCCCAGGCGTACTCCGACTCCAGTCCAATCCTTTACATGCCGGCCGGAGCTTTACAGAATCGCCTCGGATCAGAGCCCACCTTCGACGCCGTGAAGAACTTCCAGTACGTCACGAAGTGGGCAGGCCGGCCAAACCGGGCGGATCGGATCCCTGAGTACATGCGCAGGGCGTTCACCTTCCTCCGCGCCGGCCGCCCGGGCCCTATCCTCCTCGAGATGCCCATGGACGTGATGGGGAGTGACCTGGACGATGCAGCGCTGGCTGCCTACAACCCGATCAAGGGCGCGAAGTCGATGGCCGACCCAGAGGCCGTGCGAGCCGCGGTGAAGATTCTGGTGCAGGCGAAGAAGCCGATGATCCAGGCGGGCGTCGGCATCCTCTACGCCGAGGCGTGGAACGAACTGCGTGAACTCGCGGAGCTTCTCCAGGCGCCAGTCATGACGACCCTCCAGGGGAAGAGCGCCTTCCCCGAAGACCATCCGCTTTCACTAGGCGGCTGCGCGGCCACAGGCCCCCTGCCGGTTGCGCGCTGGCTCGCGGACTCGGACGTCATCTTTGGTGCTGGCAGCGGCCTTGGCATCTCCTCGTACGATGCGCCGATCCCGAAGGGGAAGGTCGCCATCCAGCTGGCGGTCGACGAGCGAGATTTCAACCGCGACTACGCGACCGACTACCTGCTGCTCGGGGATGCCAAGCTGGTGCTGAGACAGATGATCGAGGAGGCTCAGCTGCAGCTGGGGACCGAGGGGCGCAAGGGTGACGACCGAGTGCTGAAGGAGGTGGCTGCCGTCAAGAAGGAGTGGCTCGACGAGTGGATGCCGAAGCTCACCTCCAATGAGGTTCCCATCAACCCGTACCGGATGATATGGGACCTTCAGCAGACGGTCGACCTCAGGAACACCATAGCAACTCACGACGCGGGGACACCCCGCGATCACATGGTCCCCTTCTGGAAGGCGCTCGAACCCAACAGCTACGTCGGTTGGGGCAAGTCAACCCACCTGGGATACGGTCTCGCGATCGCCCTCGGCGCTAAAGTCGCGAAGCCCGACAAGACGGTGCTGAACGTCATGGGCGATCTGGCCTTCGGCATGAGCGGCCTGGAGATCGAGACCGCCGCCCGCAATAAGCTGGGAACGCTCACCGTCGTCTTCAACAACGGCCTGATGGGCGACTACGATAAGCACATAGGTAAGGCCACGAAGCTGTACGGCACCAGGTACATCACCGGAGACTACGCGAAGATAGGAGAGGGTCTCGGGGCATACACTGAGAAGATCGAAAAGCCCGACGACATCATCACGGCGGTCAAGCGAGCCCTGGCGGTGAACGCCGAAGGCAAGCCCGCCCTTCTTGAGGTCATCTCTCGAGAAGAAACCGCGATGTCCAAGTACTGGAAGTAGGGAAGCTGGGGACAGGGGTCGGGGGACAGGGGCCGGAAGTTCGTTCTCTGATCCCTGTCCCCCGACCCCCGTCCCCTGACCCCTGTACCCTATCGGCGGGTCGGCAGCAGGTGAGTGGGGCTGCCAAGGAACGCCTCCGCCACCTCTCCCTCCGTCTCCGACAGGGTCGGGTGCGGGTGCATGGTCAGGGCCATGTCTTCGGCCAGAGCGCCCATCTCGATGGCCAGCACCCCCTCGCCGATCATCTCCCCTGCCCCGCGGCCCACGATCCCGACGCCAAGAACCCGCCCGGTGTCGGGATCGAAGACGACCTTCGTCACACCCTCGGAGACGCCCATGGTCGCGGCTCGACCAGAGGCGGTCCAGGGGAAACGTGAGACCTCAACCCGACGGCCTTCCCGCATGGCCTGCTCCTCGCTCAGGCCGCACCAGGCCAGCTGTGGGTCGGTGTAAACCACAGCAGGAATCGCGCGAACGTCGAAGGCGGATCTCTGACCCGCGATCACTTCGGCCGCGATCCGCCCTTCGCGCATCGCTTTGTGGGCGAGCATCGCCCCGCCGACCACGTCCCCGATGGCGAAGATTCGATCGTCCGCAGTGCGCTGCTGCTCGTCCGCTATGACAAACCCACGTTCGTTCAGCTTCGCCTTGGTCTTATCCAGTCTCAGCCCCTCCGTGTTCGGCTTCCGGCCAACAGCCACCAGAACTCGATCGAAGCAGCGATCCAGCTGTTCCACCTCGCCCTCAAGGGCGACCTCCACATGGTCCGGCAACTCCCTCATCGTCTTCACCCTGGTGTTCAGGAGCATGGCCTCGAACTCGCCCTCCAGCCTTCGGCGCAGCGGCCGGACCAGGTCCTCATCCATTCCAGGCAGCAACCTTGCGCTCACGTCTGCGAGCGTCACCTTCGTCCCAAGAGCCGCGTAAACCGATCCCAGTTCCAGCCCGACGTATCCGCCTCCCACAACAAGAAGCGTCTCGGGTAGTTCGGCTAGGGCGAGCGCCGCGGTGGAATCCATGATTCTACCGCTCTCGCACATCTCGACGCCTGGCAGTGTGATAGGTCTCGAGCCGGTAGCAACGATGGCGTGCTGGAACTTGAGGTGGGCGATCTCTGATCCTTGGAGCCGCACCTTGTCGGAGGACTCGAACTCGGCTGTCGCCTGAACGAGTTGAACCCCACGCTTGTTCGACAGCGTAACGAGGCCGCCCGCGAGCCGGTCCACGACCTTGCCTTTCCAGGATCTCAGCCGCTCGAGGTCGAGGCGCGGCCGATCGAAGGCGATCCCCATGGTCTCAGACCGCGCGGCGTCGTATATCAGCTCGGTTATGAACAGCAGCGTCTTCGATGGGATGCAGCCACGAAAGAGGCATGCTCCACCCGGGCCGGAGCCCTCGTCTACCATGGTCACGTCCAGCCCGAGGTCGGCCGCCCTGAATGCGGCGGCGTATCCGCCCGGCCCTCCGCCGATCACCAGCAACTGCGTCTCTTGCGTCAGCTCACCCATCACCATAGCCAGCAACCCCCAGCTATATCCTCAGCCACAATCTGTCTGGGTTTTCCAGGACTTCTACCACCATACGCATGAAGCGTGCGGCGTCCGCGCCATCGAGTACTCGGTGGTCGAAGGCCAGGATCAGCGGCATCATCAGCCGCGGCACGATCTGATACTCCGCCTCATCCCCCAGAACCACAGGCTGCAGCCTCGCTCGACCCATCCCGAGGATGGCGACCTCGGGATAGTTGATGATCGGGGCGAACCCGGTTCCACCCAGTGCTCCGATGTTGGTGATGGTGAAGGTTCCCCCCTGCATCTCCTCCAGCGTGGTGTCCCCGGCTCGCGCCCGCTCGGCTATCTGCTTCAACTCGACCGAGAGATCGGTGATACTCTTGCGGTCCACGTCCCGCACCACCGGCACCACGAGCCCACGCTCCGTGTCCGCCGCGATGCCGAGGTGGTAATAGTGCTTCAGGATGATCTCCTCCGTCACAGCGTCGAGGCTGGAGTTGAAGCGAGGGAACGCCTTGAGGGCGGCTACCGCTGCCTTCATGACGAAGATCGTGGCCGTCAACTGACCACCAGCCTCCTCGATCTCCGCCTTATGCTCTCGCCGGTAGGCATCCAATCGAGTTATATCCGCCACATCCTGGTGGTTCACGTGCGGGATCTGCGCCCAGGCCATCGCCATGTGCCTGGCCGTGGCGCGCCGAACGGAGCGGAGGGGCACCTTCTCCACAGCGCCCCATCGACCGAAGTCTGGCAGCGCCGAGGTCTCCATGACCGGTACTACCGGCTGAGACTGCGCGGGTAGCGTCTCAGCTTCCGCGGGCGCAGTCTCTTCTGCCTCAGGCTTCGCCCCGGACACCGCACGCTCCGCGAACTCGCAGACATCCTGCGCAGTTACCAGGCCGGCCGGCCCGCTCGGCGACACCTGGTGAAGGTCCACGCCCAACTCCCTCGCCAGGCGACGGGTCGCAGGCGAGGCAGGCACGGGGCCATCCCGCTTGGGAGTCGCCAGTTGCCCGGCTGCCACTTGCCCGCCGCGATAACCGCCAGCCACGATCGAACTAGCCGTCGCTTGGGCGCTGAGCCCGGGCCTCGCTTCCTCGACTCTCTCGGGCTTACCAGCGGCTTCGCCCACTGTCGGGGCCTCGGCAGCGGCCCCTCCGTTCCCCTCGCCAAAGACCATCAGGACCTCGCCTACCTTCACCGTATCTTCCTGCTTGACTTTGATCTCCTCGACGGTGCCAG
>JAJYKO010000581.1 GCA_021788565.1 Chloroflexota bacterium | reverse complement strand
GATCCCGAACTGGATGGAACGCGGTCCGAGGCGTTTGTCGTAGTGAGCTTCGATCGGAAGATGATCTTGATCGGCGGGACCCAGTATGCGGGGGAGATCAAGAAGTCGATCTTCACGATTCTGAACTATCTGCTGCCGCTGGAGCGCGTTCTTTCTATGCACTGCTCGGCCAACGTGGGGCCGGCAGGGGATGTAGCGCTCTTCTTCGGGCTCTCCGGTACCGGAAAGACGACCCTATCGGCCGACCCCGCGCGCACGCTTATCGGCGACGACGAGCACGGATGGAGCGATCATGGGGTGTTCAACTTCGAGGGCGGCTGCTACGCCAAGATGATTAACCTTTCCAAGGAGGCGGAGCCGGAGATTTGGTCAGCTACTCGCCGGTTCGGCACGATTTTGGAGAACGTGGCCATCAACCCGATGACACGTCAGCTGGATCTTACGGACGCCGCTTTTACGGAGAACACTCGGGGTGCCTACCCGATCGACTTCATTTCGAATGCATCCGAGACCGGCATGGCCGGGCATCCTTCCAACATCATGATGCTGACGGCCGATGCCTTCGGGGTGATGCCCCCCCTGGCCAGGCTTTCGCGAGATCAGGCGATGTACCACTTCCTCTCGGGCTACACGGCGAAATTGGCCGGAACCGAGCGGGGTCTTGGCTCAGAGCCCCAAGCCACCTTTAGCACCTGCTTTGGCGCGCCCTTCCTGGTGTTGCACCCCTCCGTCTATGCGAGGCTGCTCGGTGAGAAGATCGAGCAGCACGACAGCAATGTCTGGCTGGTGAACACCGGCTGGACGGGAGGGCCGTTCGGAGTTGGCCACAGGATCCCGATCGCATACACACGGGCAATGGTCCACGCTGCGCTGGAGGGCGCCCTGGAGAACGTTGCGACCCGAACGGATCCCATATTCGATCTCGAGGTGCCTGTGCAGGTTCCGGGGGTGCCCCCCGAGGTGATGTGGCCACGCGACACCTGGTCAGACCCGGACGCGTACGACCGTCAGGCGCGGGCGCTGGCCGAGAAGTTTACGGCCAACTTCAAGCAGTTCGAGGACCAGGTCCCCGAGGAAGTCAGGTCGGTCCTGCCCAAAGCGGCGTGACGAGGTGACAATGGGAGGAGGACACGGAGAGAGGACCAACACCGGATAGACAGCATGTAGAAGGACAGGCAGGATGGGTTACCTGTTACCTGTTGTCTATCCTGTGTACCCTCACCTATTCTGTACAGCCTATCTAATAACCCCTTTCTTGTCTGCCTTGTAGCCGTCGGTGACGGCTCCCTCTCCCCATGTTCTGACGAGCGCTGTTGGCGAAGTCGGTTGTCTGCTTTCCCCGGTTTGTTTCCTGCTGCACGTGAGATGCCGTGGTGCAAAGTGCCCATTAATTGTTGGGCGAGACCCTGTCGGAGGGGCGGCCATCCGCAGGGCATCTGTGCGGAACGCACAGTGTCTCTCCGTATTCTCAGGGCAGCCAGCACGTTGTTGGGGATCTCGTCCGGCACTTAACATTTGTGCAACGAACTACGGGGGTGGCCTAGTGTCTCAGATCAATGCAGCAGATACAGCCTGGGTGCTGGTGGCTACTGCTCTGGTCATGCTAATGACTCCGGCAGTGGGATTCTTCTATGGGGGCCTGGTCAGGCAGAAGAACGTTCTATCCGTAATCATGCAAAGCCTTTTCGTCCTGGCTCTCATTAGCGTGCAATGGGTGCTCTGGGGATACAGCCTTGCCTTTGGCCCCGACAAGGGCGGAATCGTAGGTGGTCTGGAGTGGGCCGGCCTCGCGGGCGTGGGCATGGCCCCGAACCCCAATTACGCGCCTACCATTCCGCATCAGGCGTTCATGATGTTCCAGGCCATGTTTGCCGTGATCACGCCGGCATTGATCACTGGAGCCTTCGCTGAGCGGCAACGCTTCAAGGCGTTCGTGATCTTCACCCTGTTGTGGGCGACGCTGGTCTACGATCCGCTCGCCCATTGGGTGTGGGGTACCGGCGGATGGCTCAAGGCCTTTGGAGTGCTCGACTTCGCCGGGGGGACCGTGGTGCACATCAGCTCCGGTGTCTCGGCACTGGTCGCGGCACTGGTGCTCGGGCCGCGTATTGGCCTCGGGGAGGAGCCGATGGATCCTCACGACGCCACGATGAGCGTGTTAGGGGCCGTGCTGCTCTGGTTCGGGTGGTTCGGATTCAATGCTGGAAGCGCTCTGGCCGCCAACGGGCTCGCCGTCAACGCCTTCGTCACGACGAACACGGCCGCCGCCATGTCGGCTCTGACCTGGATGACGGTGAGTTGGGCTCATCGCGGCCAGCCAAGCGTTCTTGGCGCGGCTGCGGGCGGAGTGGCGGGACTCGTGGCAATTACCCCTGCCTGTGGCTTCGTGACGGCCCAGGGGGCCATCCTGATAGGGCTGGGTGCCGGCGTGATCTGCTACTTCGCCGTCGAGTTGACCAGAAAGCTGCGTGTTGACGACTCGCTGGACGTTTGGGGTGTTCACGGGGTCGGGGGCACGTGGGGGGCCATCGCCACCGGCATCTTCGCAACAGTGGCGGTGAACTCCGGGGGCGCCAACGGACTTATCTACGGGGACCCAACCCAGGCGCTGAGGCAGTTGCTTGGAGTGGCGGTGAGCTGGGTGTACGCCGGCGGTATGACCTGGATTCTTCTCAAAGCCATCGACGTCACCATTGGCTTGCGTGTCGCCGAACATGAGGAGGTACTGGGGCTAGACGCGTCCCAGCACGGCGAGCGGGCATACCAGCCGTAGGACCCAGGCCTGAGATTTCCTCCACAATCTCCCCTCCATGTGTGTATCGGATATGTTATAATGTGTGTAGCGCTGAGGCAGGCCGCTGGAATAGGCGGCCTGCCTAGCTTTGTCTCCGGTGCGGGAGTCAGGGACGGCCAGGGCATGCATCTTGCCGTCCCAAGGTTAGGTGAGTTAGGTCCGAGCAAGGACGCCCTTGCTCGGACCTGGCTTCTATGGAAAGCTGGTGGCAGAAGTTGAAAGGTAATAGCCGCCTGACGAGAGGCGGTGCGAACATAAGGCTCAGAGAGCGAGCGATCCCCGGTACGGGAGGCGACCTCATGGCGACAGCGAAGGAACCGGAAGTTGCAGGACTGGCCGAGCTCATTTCCAAGGGTAAGGAGCGCGGTTTTGTGAGCGTGGATGAGGTTGAAGCGCTGGTTGGTGAGCACGACCCAGACCTTGTGGAGGTCGTGGACGATGCCCTGGTGGAAGAGGGCATCGAAGTAGTAGAGGACGCGGACGAAGAGACGACCACTCAAGACGACAACTCCCTGGATAAGGAGTTGGACGACATGGAGTCGGCCGGGCACGTTGCCGGCGAGGACCCGCTGCTTTCGTATATGCGAGACATCGCGGACGTGCCACTGCTGACTGCCGAGCAGGAGGTCGACCTCGCACAGCGCATCGAAAGGGGCGACGCGGAGGCCCTTGAGAAGTTCATAATGTCCAATCTCCGCCTGGTGGTGAGCGTCGCAAAGCGGTACACAGGCAGAGGGTTGCCGCTCCTGGACCTCATTCAGGAGGGGAATATCGGGCTGATGCGCGCCGTCCAGAAGTACGACTGGCGCAAGGGCTTCAAGTTCTCGACCTACGCGACCTGGTGGATCCGGCAGGCAGTTACGCGCGCTATCGCCGATAAGGCCAGGACCATCCGGCTGCCGGTGCATATGGGCGAGGCGATCACACGACTCAATCAGGTTAACCAGCGGCTCACACAGCAACTGGGTCGGGAACCGACGGAGCAAGAGCTGGCCGAGGCGTTGGGCGTGGCCGTTCAGAAGGTCCGCGATGCGCAGAAAGCGGCTCACATTCCTACCTCTCTCGAGGCCCCGATCGGCGAAGAAGAGGAGTCGGAACTGGCCGACATGGTGGCTGACGAGAATTCTCAGCAGCCCGAGGAAGCAGTATATGAGATGCTGCTGAAGAGCGAGACGCAGGAGGCCCTGGGGCAGGTGCTGACGCCGCGCGAGCAACTGGTGTTGCAGCTACGCTTCGGCCTGGGCAACGGTCACGTTTATCCCCTGGAGAAGATCGGAGAGGTGCTCGGTATCACCAGGGAGCGCGTGCGGCAGATCGAGGCCAAGGCTTTGGAGAAGCTGCGCCACCCGTCGGTGGCCAAGTCCCTCAAGAGCTACTTACGTTAATGGCTATTAGCCATTAGCTATCAGCTGTCAGCAGACAGCTAGAGGCGAGCAGAGAGAAAGCTCATCTACTTCTCTCCGCTCGCCTCTCTTGCTCTTCTGGGTAGATAACCTTGAATAGCCGATAGCTACACTGGAGCGGCGGAACCAGGGTTCCGGGTCGCCTTCCAGATCGCCACATGGCCGATGTAGTCTTCCACGTTATCGCCGAAGACCCACAGGCATATCAATGTTGCCGGCTATGTGAAGGAATCCGCCGTGAATGAACTGCGACGTGATCAGGGTGACGTAGATCGGAGACGGCCGCGTGGGGAGAGCGGACAACCCGTGGCGATCGCGGCTGGAGGCGTATCGATTTTGATGCCGAGAAGGCAAGATGTAATCTAAATCGATGATGAGTGGTGGGTGTTAGGTAGTGGGAACCCCGCTCCCATCACCTAACACCCATCACCCATCTAGTCCCTGTCCAGGTCGGCGACCTGGAAGGTGATGCGGCACATGTCGCCGCGAA
>JAJYKO010000006.1 GCA_021788565.1 Chloroflexota bacterium | reverse complement strand
GGTCGCCGCGATGCGTTCGCCAGGTCATCTGGTCTCTGCTTCACGCACATGCTCCTCGCGCTCTCCTGCGCGTCGCCCGAGGGAGCCGCGACGCTCGCAGAGATGGAGGCATCGGAGCTCCAGCGCCTGATCGCTGAGCTCAACGAGTACGTCCGCAAGCATGATTACCGTTTCTCGCGTGAGCCATGGGGGGAGGAAGCCTCCTCCCCGTGGCGAGCGGTTCGGAAGATGGCCGGGGCAGAGGGCAACTGGGGAGTCGGAGGACCGTGGGCCCCGGATGGGTCCAGATCATGACCATCTACTACTGCCCGGTCTGCCATGCCGAGAACCAGATGGGAGACGCCATCTGTAACAGCTGCGGGGCGGAGCTGAACTCCAGCAGCCAGGACTTCGTCTCCAAATTGATCTCTGCCCTCGACCATCCTGAGCCCGAGACACCGGTGCGAGCGGCCTGGATTTTGGGAGAACTGAAGGAGAAGAGAGCGGTGGAGGCGCTGGAGCGGGTGCTGACCGAGGGCGGACGGGACCCGTACCTCCTGGCGTCGGTGGTCGAAGCACTTGGGAAGATAGGGGATCCAGGCGCGGTCGGTCCCCTCTCGCTCGCCCTCAAGTCGAGCTACCTGTCGGTCAGGTTGAGCGCCGTCGAGGCCCTGGGGAGGTTGGACGGAGAAGTCGCAAAGCGGGCGCTTGACCTCGCCACGGCCGATCCCAGCCCCTCGGTGCGTGAAGCGGCGGAACGCGTGCTCCAGGGTCTGTCATGAACTCGCCAGCCACAGCCAGGGACTCCAGCCTCCGCACCAGGCGACGGCACTGATTAGCGCGGCCCGGTCCTCCTCCGTGGCGGTCCCCCGGAACTCCCACACGAAGCCGCGCGAGAAGCGCGCAGTATGCTCGTAGATCGACTGGACCAGCCCCCGCTGTGTCTCCAGGTCCGCCTCTCCGTTCAGCACCCCCTGCTGAAGGTGAGACCGGCAACGGGCCTCCGCTCCGTCGCCAGCACAGAGACCGCACACGGCCGGCCGCCACCACTTCTCCGTCGCCTGCACGAAGGAGCGTATCTCCGCCAACTCTCGTGCCTCCGCGAGGACCCGCGGGTTCGCTGCCCGGGCTGTAGAGTGTGGACCGTACTCCATCTCGCACATCATGCACGGGCCACGCTCCCGCAAGCGGTGGTCGAGCCGCAACGCCTTCCCGGGCCCCCGCAGCCGAAATGCCTGGGCAGCCCGCTCCATCAGGTCCTCATACAGCAGGGTTGGTCCCATCAGGAAGCCGTGTCGCATGGCCGCCTCCATAGAAACCCAACCGAAGGCATGGCGCTCGCACATTCCCCATCCGTGGCGCAGTCTCTGTCGCGTCTCCGGCGCCATGATGCTGCCATCCATGAAAGACCACAGGAAGTTGACCTCGCCATCTGATAGAGGCGGCTGCGGCCATGTCAGCGGGTGGCGTCCAGAGACGTCCGACTCAAGTCTCGATTCCATAGTAAACCCTCTGTGGTCCGCTGCTAGCTGGCCTGCGGGGAGGCCATCGCCCGCCTCACGAGGAGGAACATCGGGATCGATGCTAACTGCGTCGCCACCGAGAAGATGACCAGCCAGGGGATGGATGTATCGTACAGGATCCCGATCAGGGTACTGCCCAGGAACCAGAAGATACCGTACCCAGTGTTGAAAACACCGTAGGCGGAGCTCCGGCGATTTGCTGGAGCGAAGCCTCCGACTGCTGCTCGCATTACCGATTCCTGTGCCCCCATCCCTATCCCCCAGCAGGCCGTGCCGAGTAGGGCAAGGGTGAAACCTCCCAGGAAGACCAGTGGAGCGAAGAGCGCCGATATCAGCGAAGCGGCTATCAGCACCGACAGGCCAACCTGGTCGAAGAGTCGGCCGAACAGTAGGGCGGCTACGGCATCCACCCCCATCGCAAGCGCGTAGAAGATGGGGATCAAGTCCGCTGAGGCCAACGACGTCTTCTGGAAGTGGTAGGCGATGATCGGGAAGTCGGCGTACCCGGCTCCCACCAGCGCAACGGCCCCCAGGTAGAGCCAGTAGGCCGTCGGGAACCCCTTGCTCTCCAGTTGGACGGCTATCGTGGGCTCGAAGTCGCTGGGGGTGGGATAGGTGATCCTGGTAGCGACAATGGCGATCAGTGCGAGCACCGCCGATACCCCCAGGACTGCGAACGCCACCCTGTAGTCTCCCTGGATGTAGAGGACACCGGCAACGAGGAGCGGACCGAGGACTGCCCCTGTCTGGTCCAGCGCCTCGTGGAGGCCGAAGCCCCAGCCTCGCCCCGTGAGTGTGGTGGCATGGGAGAGCATCGCATCTCTCGGGGGATTGCGCATCGCTCTTCCCGCCCGCTCGGCGATCATGAGAAAGGCCGCGACCTCCCAGCGTCCCGCGAGGGCCAGCAGTGGCACCGCCAGCACGTTGACGGCGTAACCGAACAGCGTGATGGCCCAGTAGCGCCGGGTGCGGTCGGCCAGGTAGCCCGATACAAGCCTCAGGCCGTGTCCCACCAGCTCCCCGAGCCCAGCCACAATACCCACCAAGGCGCCGCTCGCCCCGAGTGTCGCCAGAAACGGGCCTGTTACGCTTCTTGCACCCTCATGAGTCATGTCCGCGAAGAGGCTCACGATACCGAGAAACACAATGAACTTGAGCGCGGTGCTCCTCGAGACGTCCCTGCGGCTAGCCGATGTGTCGGCCTGCGCTTTCATGCAACACCCTCCACTAACGAGTTAGTTTCTCCATGGCCAGCACCAACCGTGTCAGAGCCTCTACCTGAGGCTCGAGTTCCTCGGCGACCTCTGGGTCAAGCTGCCCGTAGCGGCGCAGCTTTCTGGGCCGAGAGTCCTCCAGGTTTTCCCAGGCGCTGGAAAGCCTGGCGGAGATGATCCGCAACCCGTCCTCCCGTTGAACGGGCAACTGGTAACGCTGCGCCAGTTCGGCCAGTAGTGCACGAACGTTGCCGGAAAGCTGCCTCAGCTCCATCTCTAGCTCCGGAGTGAGCTCGGTGTGAACTGCGTAGAGAAGCCCTTGATGGTCCGCGGCCAGGAGTGCCTCGATGTCGTCCAGGGCCTTTTCAAGCAGGCGCAGTGTCACACCCAGGGACCTTCGCTGATACTGGTTCAGGCTCATCGCGACGACAAAAGCGCAGAGAGCAGCGAATGGAGCCAGCCGAAAGGCCCGTGAGTTGCGGAGTTTGAAGGGAGAGCTTGGGGTAGCGATTGAGCCTGGTTAGCCTCCGCGGGCCGGCTCGCGTGCTTTGCGTCCTCGAGCTCGCTCCGCAGCCGCTCCACCAGCCGCATGAGGGCAGGATGCTCCTGCTGGTAGGCAGAGAGGGCCATCGCCATGCGCTGGTTCTCCTGGGTCAGAGTGAAGGTGCGGAACTTCATCACCGAGTACATGCCGTCCAGGCTCGAGAGCCTGCGCCGCAGGCTCTCCACGTCGTCGCTCCCCTCCGCCTGCTGCCACTCCCCTTGTAGGGTGGCAAGACCGTGGGCGAAGACGGTGAGGAGGGCCTCCTCCTCAGGCCAGCCGTTGGCCTTGGCAAGCTCTATCGCCCGCTGATAGGTCTCCTCCAGCAGCTTCAATTCGACCGTGTGGACGCTGGTGCCCTCGAAAAGCTCCGCGTACATGTCGTTACTCATGAGTCTGCCCCCATTCGGATAGAAACAGGACCCAACAAAAAAAGCTTCCACGGAAACTCGGCGTTTCCAGTAGAAGCTATCAGTCGTCTGTTGACGCTTTAGCAGGCGGACCCCTGCCCAGCGAGCCTCATCGCTGTCACGGAGATTGTACAGACAGCAGCGACAGGACTGCAATACCTAGTCTCAGTCTTTTGTAGTGAAGAACTCGCGATTTGGGCTTGTTGCAACGTTAGCAATCATGGGTTTAGCAGTCGGCCGTGTTCAGAACGATCCGCAGAAGTTCGCACAGAACGACTCGTTCACCATAAAGGATGGGGAGCCCGAATCTGAGGATAGCGTCTCTACTGGTATAATGTCCTGGCATTTCGTAGATGGGCGCACGTGAATGAATCGAGAAGAGGACTGGCTCAGAGAAGCCCGTGCGGAAATCGCGGCCGCCTCAGGCTTGGTCCAGGGCGGCCATTGGTCGTGGTGCTGTTTCACCGCTCAACAGGCAGCGGAAAAGGCACTCAAGGCCGTTTGTCATCACTTCCGCGACCCCCAACCGGGACACAACTTGAACGTGTTGCTCCAGTCAGTCGAGCGGCACACCTCGGTACCGCAGCCTGTACGAGATGCGTGTGCGAATCTGAACCGCTACTACATTGGAACTCGGTATCCTGACGCTTTCTCCCAGGGCGCGCCGGCAGAGCAGTTCTTCGAGAGGGACGCGCGGACGGCTCTGTCGGAAGCCGGTGAGGTAATGGGGTTCGCAGATGGCATCGTCGGAAACCCGTGACACCGGAGTGCTGGAGCGCTTCGTCGATCGCTTGCTGGCAGACCGTGCGGACGCGATAGAATTCGTCGTCCTGTTCGGTTCACGGGCGAGGGGCGATTGGACGCGCGACAGCGACTACGATGTCCTGGTCGGTCTGCGCGGCGACGATGGGTTGCGGTTGATCGACCGGATGCTGGAGTTCTCTGCATTCGTCGATGGCAACGTCGAGGTCTTCCCATACGATCGCGCGGCATGGCAGCAGATGTTTGAGGATCGTAACATACTTCTTCTAGACGCACTGGAACATGGGCAGATTATCTTCGACCGTGGAACTTTCGATGCGATGCGCCGAACGTTCCAGTGCTGGATCGCAAGTGGAGAGGTGGCGCGCTCGGGCTCCGGCTGGCACATCTGAGGGCGAGCCCACCTTGTCCACCGATGCCCGTAGCTGTGGTATACTCAGGACAACGGCGATGAGGCTCGCCGGCGAGTGACTCCGTTCGCACTCTGCGGCTGATACCGGACCGCTGATAGCCTCTACTGCACAACGTGCTGTGGAGGTCGGTTATGGTCCAGCAATATGCAGAGCCCGAACAGGCAATGGCTTGTAGCGCATTCGAAAGCATCCTTTTCGATCGGCCCCGCGGCGGGGCCGAGATTGATCAACATCAGGATTTCCCCTTCTTCGTAGACCTGAACCTCGACCAACTCTTCACATGGATAGCCGAAGAGCGACCGGGAATCAGCCCGCCGCGCCCAGACCCTCGCTTCACGTACAGGCGCCCCGGCGAGGAGCCGGAACCGCCAGACCCGTACGATCTCCGGCCCTTCTTCTGTGTTCCGCTAGAGGACGTCGATGCGATCACCTACCGCCATGACGTCATGCGGGATCTCGAGGGCAAGACGCTGCGCGACCACATCAATTCGTTTGCGCGGAGCATGCGCGCCATGCGCGAGCACCTCAAGAAGGTGCAGAAGCTGCACTACCACCACCAGAAGACCGCCTGGTTCCGTGACGCGGTCGAGATCTATTGCGACGCCGTGAGCCGTCTGGCTCAGGAACTGCCAAATCTCCGCCCGAAGTCCCGCGGCTTTCAGACCCTCGCCGAATACCTGGCGGCCTACGTCCAGTCAGACGAATTCCAGTCGCTCGTGGCCGAGGCAAAGGCGATCAAGGGCGAGCTCTCCACGGTCACGTACAACATTCTCGTCAAGGGCAACCGCTTTACGGTCAGCAGGCATGAGGGCGAACCCGACTACAGCGTCGAGGTCGAGGCCACCTTCGAGAAGTTCCGGCAGGGCGCAGTCCAGGACTATCGTTTGAAGTTCGCCGACTCGGTGGAGATGAACCACATCGAAGCTGCCGCTCTGGATTTCGTCGCCAAGCTGTATCCCGAGATCTTCGACCGGCTGGATGCGTTATTCGAACAGCGCCGTTACTATCTCGACCCGACGATTCGCCGCTTCGATCGAGAAGTCCAGTTCTACCTGGCTTACCTGGAGTTCATCGAGCCGCTCAAGAGAGCAGGACTCAAGTTCTGCTACCCGCGCATGTCGGACTCCAAGGAAGTCCACGCCGACGAGCCGTTCGATCTCGCCCTGGCCAACAAGCTCGTGCAAGAGGGCGGAACGTTGGTGTGCAACGACTTCTACCTGCAGGTGCCCGAGCGCATATTCGTCGTCTCCGGACCAAACAACGGCGGCAAGACGACCTTCGCCCGTACGTTCGGGCAGCTTCATTACCTGGCCAGCCTGGGCTACCCGGTGCCAGGCAGCGGTGCACGGCTACTCATTTACGACCAGCTGTTCACCCATTTCGAGAAGGAGGAGCACATCGAGAATCTGCGGGGCAAGCTGCAGGACGAGCTCGTGAGGATCCACGAGATCCTGGAGCAGGCGACGAGCAACAGCATCATCGTCATGAACGAGAGTTTCGCCTCCACAGCATTGGAAGATTCGCTCTTTCTCGGCCAGGAAATCATCCAGCAGCTGATCGAGCGCGATGTGCTCGCGGTGTGCGTGACCTTCATCGACGAGCTGTCGAGGCTCGGCGACGCGACGGTCAGCATGGTCAGCACGGTGGTTCCCGAGAATCCCGCGCAGCGGACCTTCCGCGTCGTCAGAAAGCCGGCAGACGGGTTGGCCCACGCCGCGGCGATCGCCGAAAAGTACGGGCTCAGCTTCGAGTCGGTCACGAGGCGGCTGGCGCAATGAAAGCATTTCTTATGTACCGCGACCGGGATTTCGACTTCCGTGGCCGGTTCTCTCCCAACGGCTGGTACGGTGGCGGCAAGCCTTTCGCAGAGGTCGACGCGGCGCTGCCAGACCATGCCGTCGATCTTATCCAGGACCTGGAGTTGGACACGCTCTTCGGTGCCATGGCACAAGACGACCCCTTCCTGTTTGCGATAGCCAAACAGGCGGTCGTGCACGGACTGAATGCCCCTGACGCGATCCGCTACCGCCTGGATATCCTGCGCGATTGCCTGGCGCACCAGGACCTGATCAGGGCCGTGTACGGCCTGGCCGTGGAGACCGTGAGGCGCGAAAGGAACGTTTACCGCAGCAGCTACTCAGCCACCAGCGTTCTCAGCGGCGCCGTTGAGGTCATGCGGATGCTGGTCGAGATGTTGAAGCGACTGCGCGCCTTTGCGGACCAGCACGGCGACCAGTTTCGTTCCGAAGGCTTTGTCCGGTTCTTCAACATGCTCAAGGCCGAGCTGGCCGACGAGTATTTCGCCACTGTCGAGGAGCATCTGCGTCAACTGAAGTTCGGCAGCGGCGAGCTCGTCAGCGCGCAGCTTGGCAAGGGCAACAAGGGCATTGGCTACGTACTCCGCAAGCCCCAGCCGGACACGCGGGGCTGGGTGGAGCGCATCCTGGCTAAGGGGCCGCCCTCCTACAGTTACGAGGTCCACCCGCGCGACATCGCTGGCGGCCAGGCGCTGGGAGAGCTGGCTGGCCGAGGGGCCAACCTAGTCGCGAACACGCTGGCACAGTCAGCCGATCACGTCCTCAGCTTCTTTCACATGCTGCTGGTTGAGCTCGGATTCTACGTCGGCTGCCTGAATCTCCACGAGCGGCTCGCCGGCAAAGGCGAACCGACCTGCATTCCAGTTCCACTGGGCGTGGACGACTCCGCGTTTTCGGCCGAAGGGCTGTACGACGTGTGTCTGACGCTCAGGGTAGAAGACAGGGTGGTCGGCAACGACATCGCCGCGGACGGCAAGGAGTTGGTGGTCATCACGGGTGCCAACCAGGGCGGGAAGTCCACCTTCCTGCGCAGCGTCGGCCTCTCACACCTGATGATGCAGGCCGGCATGTTCGTGCCCGCGGCGCGCTTCTCCGCGAACGTGTGCAACGGCGTCTTCACCCACTACAAGCGAGAAGAAGACGCGAGCATGAAAAGCGGCAAGTTCGATGAAGAGCTGAAGCGCATGAGCGCGATTATCGACGGCATGCAGCCCAGGTCCCTCATGCTGTTCAACGAGTCGTTCGCGTCAACCAACGAGCGAGAGGGTTCTGAGATCGGGCGACAGATCGTCCGCGCCATGCTGGGAGCCCACATCAAGGTCGTCTACGTCACCCACATGTTTGACCTGGCCAACCGATTTCGCCGAGAGAACGCGGAAGGCACCCTCTTTTTGCGAGCCCAGCGAGAGCCCGATGGGCGAAGGACGTTCCGGCTCATCGAAGGAGAGCCGCTGTCCACGAGCTACGGCCCTGACCTGTATCGGGAAACGTTCCGCGCGGACACTTCTAAGAGATAGTATCAGAAGAAGACCATATGGAAGTATCGGAGATGCCGGAAATGTCGAACATCGAAGACGTACGCGCCAGGCAAATCCTGGACTCAAGGGGTAACCCCACGGTGGAGGTCGAGGTCGTCCTCGAGGACGGCACCATGGGCAGGGCGGGGGTGCCGTCTGGTGCATCTACCGGCGCGCACGAGGTGCTCGAACTGCGGGATCAGGATCCCGGGCAGTTCGGCGGAGCCGAAGTACTCAAGGCCGTTGCCAACATCAACGATGTCATCGCCGAGGAACTGGAGGGGATGAGCGTCCTGGACCAGGTCCTGATCGACGAGACGATGGTCAGAATGGACGGAACGCCGAACAAGAGCAAGCTGGGCGCCAACGCGATGCTGGGGGTGTCCCTTGCGTGCGCCCACGCGGCCGCGAGCTTCCTGCAGATTCCTCTCTATCGCTACCTGGGCGGCGCTGGCGCTCGCACTTTGCCCGTTCCAATGCTCAACATCCTGAACGGGGGCAGGCATGCGGAGAAGTCTACCGACGTTCAGGAGTTCATGGTCGTGCCGGCCGGAGCCCGCAACTTCGCGAACGGCCTCCGAATGGCCGCGGAGATTTATCAGTCGCTCAAGAAGACGCTCAAGAAGAAGGGGCTGAACACCAACGTCGGTGACGAAGGAGGCTTCGCCCCCAGCCTGAAGTCCAACCAGGAGGCTGTTGAAGTCATCCTGGAGGCCATCGGTGCGGCGGGCTACAAGGCAGGGGAGGAGGTGTTCCTGGCCATCGACCCGGCGGCTTCGGAGTTCTACGAGGATGGCCGGTACAACCTGAAGCGCGAGGGCCGCAGCCTGACTTCCGAGCAGATGGTTCAGTTCTACGCGGACTGGGTGCGGCAGTACCCGATCATCTCCCTGGAAGATGGCCTTGCCGAAGATGACTGGGAGGGGTGGGCCATGCTGACGAGGCAACTGGGAGACCGGATCCAGATAGTCGGGGACGATATCTTCGTGACGAACCCCGACCGGCTCAAGCGGGGCATCCAGGAGAAGACGGCCAACTCCATACTGATCAAGCTGAACCAGATCGGCACCCTGACGGAGACGCTTCAGGTTGTCCAGATGGCCCACAGGGCGGGCTTCACGACCGTGGTATCCCATCGCTCGGGTGAGACCGAGGACACCACCATCGCGGACCTCGTGGTCGCCACCGGCGGCGGGCAGATCAAGACCGGTGCGCCGGCTCGGGGAGAGCGCGTGGCGAAGTACAACCAGTTGCTGCGGATCGAGGACGAGCTGGGGGAGTCGGCCATCTACGCGGGCTCGGATGCCTTCCGCGGCATCCGCCGGCTGTAAGACGGACCCAAGGATCGGGGAGGTGCAGATGACCAGGGTAATACTCGTGCGTCACGGTCAGACAGAGTGGAACAGGGAGGAGCGGTTCCGCGGGCAGATCGACGTGCCGCTGAACGAGACGGGGCTCTCGCAGGCCGAACAGGTCGCCATGGCAATCAAGCGCAAGTACTCGGTTTCAGCCATTTACAGCAGTCCTCTTTCTCGGGCGATGAGAACCGCGGAGGCGATTGGGCACGCCGTGGGGGTGCCGGTTCAGCCGCTCAAGGGAGTTACCGAGTTCAACTACGGGGTTTGGGAGGGGAAGACACCGGAGGAGGTGGCGGCAGGCTACCCCGATGTCTACCGCCTCTGGCTGACCCAGCCTCACCTGGCACGGATCCCCGGCGGCGAAAGCGTCACCCAGTTCCGGACGCGAGTTGCCGCGGCGGTCGAGGGAATGCTCGAAGATCATCGGGAGGGAGACGTGGTGCTGGTTGCCCACCGGATGGTTGGCAGGGCGCTTGCCTGCCACCTGCTGGGCGCGGGTGACATCTGCGTGCCACGGCTGGAGCTGAACACCGGATCCATCAGCCTCTTCGAGAAGACCGACGAGGGTTGGGTGACTATGCATTTGAACGAGACCTGCCACCTGGAGGGCGACTGATAGCTCCCAAGGTGGGGTGCGTGCGACAGAGGCTTTTTTGCGGGAAGGAGTGACCAGATCGATGCTGAAGGCCAAAGATGTAATGAACGCCAGCGTGCTCACCATCGAGGCGAGTGCCACACTGCGGAAAGCCGCCGAGGTGATGCTGGAGCATAGAGTCAACGGGCTACCCGTGATGTCATCCGAGGGCAACCTCGTCGGTATGGTTGGGATCAAGGACGTGCTGAAGATGCCTCAGCGTGTGCCGGGGAAGAGCTACATCATTTTCTACCCCGGCTTCGAGAGGAAGGCTCAGCTTCTGAACGAGGTACTTGTCGACCAGGTCATGTCCAGGCCAGTTGTGGCGGTGTCCGGGGAGGCCACCCTCGGCGAGGTGATGACCATAGTCCTGGACCGGGGCATCCACCCGGTGCCGGTGCTGCGAGAAGGCCAAATGGTAGGGGTCATCGGCCGGTCTGACCTGGTCCGCGCGATGGTTGGCTTCGCAGGCTCTGACGCCTCTCCATCGCGTTTGACAAGTTGAGGATTGCCATGGTAGCCTCTGTCCAGAAGCGATTAGGGCTTCCGGGCGATGGAGATCCGCCCGGGGACGGTTACCCGTCCCGAAGCGCGATGATGCTGATGACTCCTGACCGGGATTTCGATCCCCGGCCAGGGGTCTTTTTTTGTGCGTTGGGAGGTGCTAGAGTGATTACCAGCCTGGTCCTGCAGCTGCTGCAGGTGGCGACGGTGCTGATATGCGCGCCCCTGATCAAAGGGGTGATCAACCGGCTTAAGGCCATAGTCCAGTCGCGGCGCGGGCCGAGCGTGTTCCAGCCTTACTACGACCTGTGGAAGCTGCTCCATAAGGGCAGCGTGGTTTCCGAACATGCCTCGTGGATCTACTTCGCCGCGCCGGTCTTCACCTTCGTGACCCCGCTGGTCGTCGCGACCCTGATCCCGGTTCTGACCGCCTATCCCCTGCCCTACGCCTTTATGGGCGACATGCTGGCCGGCGGCTTCATCCTCTCCCTGGGAGGCTTCTTCACCTCCCTGGCGGCCATGGACACCGCGAGCAGCTTTGGGGGGATGGGCAGCAGCCGGGCGAGGACGGTCTCGCTACTGGCGGAGCCGGCGGTGATCCTGGTGCTGTTCACCGTTGCCCTAATCGCGCAGGCCACCATTCCGTTCGTGGTCAACCAGACGCTCATCTCCGCATCTTACATTTTCAACCCGGCCCACTGGTTGCTGGCCGCCGCCCTCTTCCTGGTGATCCTGGCCGAGAGCGGGCGAATCCCCGTGGACAACCCCTCCAGTACCTTCGAGCTGTCGATGATCGAGAGCTCCCGCCTCATCGAGTACTCCGGACGGGAGCTGGCGCTCATGGAGTGGGGTGGGGCCATGAAGACCTTCGTTCTGCTCACGATCCTGCTGAACGTGCTCACCGTGCCCTGGGGACTGTCACCCGAGGGGGCGACGACAGCGATCACCATCGTCGTGTCCATCGCGAGCCTCCTGCTGAAGATGCTGGTGGTCTGCGGCATCATCGTGGTGATCGAGTCGTCGGTGGCCAAGTGGCGCTTCTTCCGCATCCCGGAGTACCTCGGCGCCACCTTCATTCTGTCGGCCCTGGCAGTGGTCGCCTTCTATTTCACGCGGCAAGGAGGTGCGTAATGTCCCCTTTCGTATCCCAGATCCTGCAGGTCCTGGGGACGCTGCTGCTGCTAACCGCCTTCGCCACCATAGCTTCGCGCCATCTGGCTGAGTACATCCGGGCCTTCGCGGCGCAGTCCGTCTTCCTGGCGCTGGTGGCTGCTACCGTCGGCTACTCCGAGGGTAGCGTCGATCTCTTCGCGCTGGCCGTGCTCACGCTGCTCGTGAAGACAGGGCTGATCACCTATATCCTGAGTAACGTTGCTCGTCGCCTCCACGTGCAGCGGGAGGTGCGGCCGTACCTGAACCTTCCGGCGTCGCTGCTGGTCGGCGTGCTGCTGACCCTGCTGGCCTTCTTCGCCTCCCCGGCGGTGGTAGCACCCGGCACCTTCCTGAGCGCGCCCCCGCTGGCGGTCTCGATCGCGCTGATGCTGATAGGTCTCTTCATCATGAGCACGCGGCGACAGGCCCTGGCCCAGGTGGTGGGGCTGTTAACCATCGAGAACGGCCTGTTCGCGGGAGCCATCACCATCGCTCACGGCATGCCGCTCATCGTGGAGCTTGGGATCCTGTTCGACATTCTGGTAGCCGTTCTGGTGATGGGACTGCTGGTCCAGTTGATCCACCGCGAGTTCGTCTCGGCCGACACCGGGGAGCTGCGGAAGCTGAGGGGATAAGGCTCACTCTCCCAGAGGGAGGGGACAATCGAACCTCCCTCTCCCTCTGGGAGAGGGTTGGGGTGAGGGAGTTACATAGATGTTGTTAATACTTCTGCTGGTGGTTCCATTGATGGCCGCAGTTCTGTGCCTGGTGGTCCCCGGGCGCCGCTGGCTTGAAGCGATCACGCTGCTCGGCTCCATCGCTACTCTTGCCCTGGTCGCCCTTGCCGCCACCGAGGTGACGGCTTCCGGCCACCTTCAAGGCCTGGGCGGCTGGCTGTATGCCGACGCTCTGAGTGCCCTCACCGCCCTCATCATCGCCTTCGTCGGGGCCACGGCGGCCCTGTACTCCATCGGCTACCTCCGGGAGGACATGCGGGAGCAGGACACCTCGCGGGGCGAAGGGCTCGGCCGAGTGCGCCGGTACTACGTGCTGTTCAACCTGTTCGTCTTCAGCATGCTGGTGGTGCCGCTCAGCAACAGCCTCGGGGTGCTGTGGATCGCCGTCGAGGGCACCACCCTCGCATCCCTCTTCCTGGTCAGCTTCTACGGCACCGGTGAGGCGCTGGAGGCGGCCTGGAAGTACGTCATAGTGGGCTCGGTGGGCATCGCCCTCGCCCTTTTCGGCACCATCCTCATCTACTACTCGGCCGTGCAGCTGCTTGGTCCCAGCTACGACCTGGTCTGGTCGGCGTTGACGCCGGTGACCGCACGCCTGGACCCGAGCGTCATGAGACTGGCATTCCTGTTTGCCCTGATAGGCTACGGCACCAAGGCGGGGCTGGCTCCCATGCACACATGGCTTCCCGACGCCCACAGCGAGGCTCCCAGTCCCATCAGCGCCCTCCTGTCGGGTGTGCTGCTGAATACCGCGATGTACGGCATCCTTCGCTTCTACTCCCTGGCCATGCCTTCGCTGGGCCAGGGATATACCAGCGGGCTGATGCTGGGGTTCGGTCTCTTCTCGCTGGCGGTTGCTGCTCTCTTCATCCTGCGTCAGCGGGACTATAAGCGGATGCTCGCATAGTCCAGCGTGGAGCACATGGGTATCGTGGCCACTGGGGTTGCCTTCGGCGGCGCCCTCGGCTTCTACGGAGCGCTGCTGCAACTCGTCAACCACGCGGTAACGAAGTCCCTGATGTTCTTCGTCAGCGGTCACGTGCTACTCAGGTACGAGACCAAGGAGATCGATCGCGTGTCCGGTGTGGTCAGGCTGATGCCCGCTACCGGCGGCATGATGATCCTGGGAGGGCTTGCCCTCACCGGCTCGCCACCCTTCGGCATCTTCATCAGCGAGCTCACTATCCTGGGCGCGGGCTTCCGCAGCGGTCAGGTGCTGCCCGCGCTGGTATTGCTGGGGCTGGTCGCCGCTATCTTCATCGCCCTCCTGCGCTACGTCAACCGCATGGCCTTCGGCGCGCCCACCGAGGGAGTGAAGTCGGGCGAGCTCGGCGGGCTCAGCTTGCTGGCTATGGGCATCAGCACGGTGCTTGTCGTCGGACTTGGCATCGTCATTCCTTCGCCGCTGACCATCCTATTGCACCAGGCGGCGGCTGTGCTGGGAGGTTCGTGATGCGTAGGGGATGGGGGATAGGGGCCGGGGGATGGGGAGCCAGAAGACGATGGGTGTCCTGGGAGGAGCGTGATGAGAGGAACTGAAGCGCGACTTCAAGAGGATCTGACATCGGTCCTCGACTCGGAGCCAACTCTCGCCCCCGGGGCGGAGCTGGCGGCCGGGGTGGATGCCGAGCAGCTGCCGGGGCTGGTGCAGCGGCTGCGCGAGAAATTAGGAGCGGTGTTCACCGACCTCTACGGCGTTGATGCCCGTGGTCGGGGCGGTGGTCTCGAGCTTCACCTGCTCTTCGCCCTGGACCGGGAGGCCGCGTGGCTACACCTCGTGGCTCCCATGCGAGGAGAAGGTTCCCCGGGACTCCCTCCCCCTCTGGGAGAGGCGTGGACCGGCGACCCACTGGCGTCGCGGGGTGAGGGCGAGACCGAGGGAGAACTGGCGGGCCGGCAGGGCCGCCGGCCCCTACATGATGTGAATGGCGAGGGCGCGCACTATCCTTCCCTGACGTCTTTGCTGCCCGCGGCTGGCTGGTACGAACGGGAGGTCTGGGACGAGGTGGACATCGAGCCGCAGGGCCACCCTGCCCTGGCCCGACTACGGCTGCCCTCCGACTGGCCGCAAGGGCTTCGGCCGCTGAGCCATCGGTTCTCGTGGAGCTCTGAGGCGGCCCGCGATGGCCGAGCCACGGGCCTGGAGACCGCGGAGGCCCCTGCCGGCGTCGTGGACTATCCCCTGGGGCCGGTGCGCTCCGGGGTGGTGGAGTCCGTCCACTACGGGCTGCGTACCGTGGGTGAGGAGTTGGTGGACGTCCGGCTTCAGCCCTTCTACAAGCACCGTGGGATCGAGAAGATGGCCGAGGGCCTTCCCCTGGTCCACCTGCCGCTCCTGGCCGAGCGGATCTCGGGGACCAGCGCCTTTGCCCACTCCCTGGCCCTCTGCCAGGCCCTGGAGGCGGCGGCGGGGGTCGAGGCGCCTGCGCGGGCCCGTTCCCTCCGAACCATCCTGGCGGAGCTGGAGCGTCTGTACAACCACCTGGGCTACCACGCCGACCTCTGTCAGTCCACTGGCCTGGTGGTAGGGCAGGCACAGATGGACATCTTGAAGGAGCGGGTGCTGCGCCTGAACGCGGCCATCGCCGGACACCGCTATCTGTTCGGCATGAACGTCGCGGGAGGGCTGGCCCGAGACCTGGGCGCTGATGCGCTGGATGCTGTGAAGAGGACCGTCGCGGACGTGCGGCTGGAGATGAGAATCCTGGAGCCGATGTTGCTGGGCTCCTCATCCCACCTGGACCGCCTGGAGGGAACTGGCATTCTAACGCCCGGGGACGCGACGGCCTACGGAGCTGTGGGTCCCGTGGCGCGGGCCTCGGGTGTCGATCGAGACCTCCGGCGGGACCACCCGTACGCGGCATACGCTGAGGCCGGCTTCGAGGTGCCGGTCTATGAGGCTGGAGATGCCTTCGCGAGGGCCAGGGTGCGCCTGGAAGAGATTCATCAATCACTGCGCATCATCGAGCAGCTGTTGGAAAGAGTGCCTGGCGGCCCGGTGCGAGCCGCGGTGGGAGAACTTCCGGCCGGGGCAACGGCCCTGGGGTGGGTTGAGTCGCCGCGAGGAGAGGGCGTGCACTGGATCCTGGTTGGCGACGGGAACACCCTGGCGCGCTATCGGGTGCGGACCGCCTCCTTCGCCAACGCCCAGGTCTTCCCCCTGGCCGTGCCGGGGCACAACATCCTGACCGATTTTCCGATAATCGAACAGAGCTTCGCGCTCTCCTTCGCGGGCTGTGACCGCTAGCCCAACTTTCGTGCAACTAGCATGGGATTCGACTTTGGAGACGCGATTGGTGCAACAGGCAGTTGGGGACAAGTTGAACGGCAGACCACAAGTTGGTAGGGTGCTGGTGGTACTCCCCCAAGAGTCCACCATCCCCCACCGAGAGGTCTGCCGCCTTGTCCAGCATACCATTCCGTCCCGCTGTCGGTCTCGCCGTGATGCTGACTGTGTCGATATGTGCTGCCGTGATCGCTCGCATCAGCAGGTCCAGCCCTTCGGCCGACTCGGAGCCACCCGCCCCGCGGACTGCCGAAGTATTGCCCAGTGCCCTTCCGGCCTCGGAACCTGGGGCTGCCGAAGGCCGTGGGGCATCGGGTCCCGAGTTCACCAACCACGGCCGACTGGTCCTGGAGGGCCACTTCGCCCAGCGGATCGGTCTCCTGGAAGCCCTGGGGGAGGTGGACTTGCCAGGTAAGACGGTCCTGCACTCTCCCGATGAGCACCTGGTGACCGCCTTCGTCAATATCCTGGCGGGACACGGCCAGTTGCAGCAGATCAGCCGAGGGGAGACCCCCTTGCGATCCGACCCCGCCCTGGCCCACGCCTGGGGTCAGGAGCAGTTCCCGGACGTCAGCGGGGTTTGCCGCCACCTGCATGCCCTCGACTGGGAGGTGGCCGAAGCCCTTCGAGGGCAGTTGCGCTTGGTGTTCGCCCCCTACGTGGCTCTTTGCCGAGGCCGAGCCCAGAAGCTGGGAGAGCGACTGGTGGTGGACTGGGATCTGACGGCCAAAGAGATCACCACCGATGCGACCAGCGAGCCGTTTGCCGCCTACGGTCACATGGAGTCGGGGCTGGGCAGGGGCTACCAGTGGGCGGAAGCCACCTTGCGGGGAAAGGACCCCGAGGGTGAAGGTCGCCCCGTCTCCCTGGGCGGCTTCCTGAGGCCGGGTAACGCCCACCCGTCGGAGTGCCTGGAGCGGCTGAGGCTCATAACCGAGGCGAGCCTGGGACACCCTTGGCGCCGACCGGAACTGCTGGCCCCGCGCCTGGATGCCGCCAAGATGCGGAGTCAGCAGCAGGAAGAGAAGGTGGACCTGCTCCGAGACCGTGTGGAGGGTTGCGAGCACCGGCTCTGGACGGCACAGGGCAAGCTTCGGGCGGCCGAGAAGCGGCTGGCCGAGCGACATTCGAGCCAGGAGAGTCCGACGGGCGAGGAGGAACTGGCGCTTCAAGAAGCGATATGCCGGTTGGAGAACGCCCAGGGCCGACTCTCCCGTGCCCAGGCGCAATTGGCAGCCGGCAAAGCCCGCCTGGAGGAGATGGACAGGGCCATCGCGGCGATGACCGAGCGGCTTGGGCGGCTTCGGGCCGAGAACGAGACCATTGGTGCAGGCGAGGGGTCGGTGACGGCCATCGAACTGGTGATGGATGCGCAGTTTGGGGGCAGCGAGCAGGTAGCCGCTCTCATAGAAGAGGGCTACGAGCTGACCACCAAGGCGATCAGTCCAGCAACGGTGAGCACTCTCTTGCGCCGCGAGGCCCGGGGAGAGGCGATCTTCGGCTCCTGGGAGGAGGTATCGGCGAACGCCCAGGTCTCCGAGTGCTCCGAGACCGGCTATGCCCAATGCCCGCATCCGCTGCGGCTCCTGGGCTACCGCAAGGAACTCGCGGGATCGGCCAGCCGCGAGGCTCGGATCAGCCATGCCTTGATCCTGACCACCGTGCCTGCCGAGGAGCGTAGCGCCGTGGCGACCGTCCAGCACTACCATGTGCGGGGAGGCACGGTGGAACTGGTGAACCGCCTGGCCAAGAGCTATCTCGGGTGGCGCGGCCATCGGCTCCGCCATGCCCCGGGTCTGGACGTCCTGGGACAGTTCGTCTTCGCAGGGCTCAACTTCGCCTTCTGGTCGGCCGACACCGTCTGGGCCGAGAGCGGACCCGAGGCTGGCGAGATCCCGGGCTTGGCGGCCCTGACCCAAATGGCGAGGGGGCCAGCAGACGTGCTGTCTGACGAAGACGGGGTGGTCGTGCAGTTCAGGCCGGGCAGTGGCTGGCCCCGCCGCTCGTTGCGGCTGGGTGCCCTGCGTCAGCCACCGCTGCCGGGCTTCGTCTGGCCCGGCCTTTCGATCAACGCGCAATGGACACTCCAAAACTCAAAACCGGACTTGGTTGCACGAAAAGTAGGCTAGGAGTGCCTGCCAAGACCTGTAGGGGCGGGGCGCCGTACCCGCCCGCTGGGACGGGCCGGCAGGGCCGCCGTTCCCTACTACTGGCGTTGTGGTCCGGGCGGCCGGCGGAGTAGGAGGTGTATCGTGCAGATATCGTGGATACGTAAGGGACTGAAAACAGGGGTCGTTACCACCCGCTATCCTGCATCCCCCGAGCCGATGCCCGCGGGGTTTCGAGGCCGGCTGGTGTTGGATTGTGCGGGTTGTTGGGCTGATGACAGCTGTGTGGAGTGCGTCAGGGTCTGTCCTACCCGGGCCCTGACTTTGGAGAGAGATACCGATGGCAGGCCGGTACGGCTGCGCCTCGACCTGGGAGCATGTATCGGCTGTGGGCTGTGCGTGGAAGCCTGTCCGGAGGGGGCCATCACCTTCAGTCCAGAGTACGAGACAGCCGCGAGGCGGCGAGAGGATCTCTGGACCGACCTGCTGTACGATCCTGAGGCAAGGGATGAAGACTATGAACCAGAGCGCTGAAAAGGATCTGGATCGCGTCGCCGACGGGCTGCGTGGTCAGATACAGCAGCTCTTCGGGCGCTCGCTCCACGTGCGCCACGTGGATGCGGGCTCCTGCAATGGCTGCGAATCGGAGATCAAGATGCTCACCAACCCTTATTACGACGTTCAGCGGCTGGGCATCTTCTTCACCCCCTCGCCTCGCCACGCCGACCTGCTGCTGGTGACGGGGCCGGTTACCCGAGCGATGGAGGAGCCGCTGCGCGCAACTTATGATGCGATGCCGGAGCCTCGCCTGGTAGTGGCGGTCGGCGCTTGCGCCTGTACCGGCGGGATCTTCTGTACCAGCCCCTTCGCCCGGAACGGACTGGCGGAGGTTCTGCCCGTGGACGTCTACATTCCGGGCTGCCCGCCCTCGCCCCTCGCCTTGATCCACGGTCTTTTGCTGGCCCTGGGTAGGGCGAAACAGGAGTCTGCACACCGGGTTCGGGGTCCAAGAACGGCCAAACGCGAGGTGTTCGCGACACCTGGATCCGCGGAGGTGGAATCGTGAGCGCAGACGCCCTCTGGGCCGCTTTCATCCTCTACGTGTTGGGTGCGCTGCTGGCAGCCGCCGGGTCGAACCCCAGGTGGACCGTTCGGTTGGCGGCGGGTTGCGCCGGCCTTGCGGCCCTGGCTGACCTGGTAGCCGGCATGAGCGTGCTGGCTGGCGGAGCATCCCCGGTCGCGAAGCTGAACACAGGGCTCCCCTTCGGGGCCCTCAGCCTGCACGTTGACGCCCTCTCCGCCCTCTTCCTCGTGATCGTCGGGCTGGTATCACTGCCCGTGGCCCTCTACTCGGTCGGGTATCTGACCCACTCGGGAACTCTTGAGGCCGACGCGGTTTCCGGAAACCGCGTCGGCCTGGACGATCACCGCGATCTGCGGCCCATCGGCGCTCTGCTCAATCTGCTGCTGCTGTCGCTGGTGCTGATCCTGGCTGCCGACGACGCCGTGCTGTTTCTGATGGCCTGGGAGGCGATGGCCTTCCTTAGCTACCTCGCGGTGAACTTCGAGTACCGCGACCCGCGTGTCATCCGTGCCGGCTTCCTGATGCTGGCGGTGAGCGAGTTGGGTACCGTGGGCATCCTGGCCGCCTTCCTCTTCCTGTTCCGCCAGGGCGGGGGCTTCGACTATGCCTCCCTGAGGGCCGGCGCTGCCGGCCTCTCGGCGCCGCTGCGCGATGCGGTCTTCCTGCTGGCCTTCTTTGGCTTCGGGGCCAAGGCCGGCATCCTGCCGCTCCAGGTCTGGCTGCCGGAGGCACACCCCGCCGCGCCCAGTCACGTCTCCTCGCTCCTCTCCGCTGTGATTATCAAGCTGGGCATCTACGGGATGTTGCGCCTGATCGTGGATATCCTGGGTGGCGGACCGGTCTGGTGGGGACTCTTCATCCTGGGTGTCGGGGCAGTCACGGCACTGATCGGCATCCTCCAAGCCTTCGTGCAGAAGGACCTGAAGCGGATCCTCGCCTACTCCAGCATCGAGAACGTCGGGATCATCCTGGTCGGCGTCGGATTGTCCATCACCTTCGCCGCCTATCACCTCACCGCGCTTGCCGCCATCGCGGCCATCGCTGCTCTCTACCACGCGTTGAACCACGCGGTGTACAAGGGACTTCTATTCCTCGGGGCGGGGGCCGTGGACCATGCTACAGGTACCCGGGACCTGGACCGGCTGGGTGGACTGATCCGCCTTATGCCGTGGACGTCGGCCTTCTTTCTGGTGGCGGCCCTGGCTATCTCAGCGGTCCCGCCGCTCAACGGCTATATCAGCGAGTGGATGATCCTCGAGACGATGCTCCAGAGCTACGCCATACCGGATACTTCGGCCAAGGTGATAGTCGCCGCGGGTGGGGCGCTCCTGGCCCTGACGGCCGCCATCGCGGCCACCGCGTTCGTCCGAGCCTTCGCGATCTCCTTCCTGGGGATGCCGCGGAGCGACCAGGCAGCCAGGGCCCACGAGGTGCCGGGTAGCATGCGGGTCGCAATGGGTTTCCTCGCCGTGCTCGCCGCGGCCCTGGGGGTCTTCCCCGCGCTGTTCCTGCCCCTCCTGGACCGGGTCACGACCCCCCTCTACGGCGTGAGCGTCGCCAACCAGATCGTGCCGCCCCTCTTCACGGACCATCCAGGCGACTACGCGCCGCTGGTGGGACTGGGCGGAGGCCTCTTCCGAGGACTCGTTCCGGGCAATGGGCTCGTGGTCATCCCTGCGCCAGGCTTTTCTACCATCAACTCGCCCACCTATCTGACCCTGGCCCTGCTGATTTTCGCGGGTTTGACGCTGGCTGCCCTGAAGCTGGTTCGGCCGATGGGGGCCAGGCGAACGGGAGCGGTATGGGCGGGCGGCATCCTGCGCTTCACCCCGCGCATGCAGTACTCGGGTCTCGCCTACAGCAATCCCGTGCGGCTGATTTTCAACAGGCTGTACCGCTCCACGGCGACCTTGCGTCAGGTGGCCCCAGCTTCCCGACACCTGGAGGGCCGCATCGAATACGCGCAGGAGGTGCCGGGTCCCTTCGCAAGGGAGCTTTACCGCCCGCTCAGGGCGATAATCGAGCTACTGGCGGAGCGGGTTAAGGTTGTCCAGTCGGGGAACGTCAACCTGTATGTGGGCTACATCTTCGCTATCGTGCTGATTGTGCTCACGCTGCGTGCGCTGTAAGTGGAGGCTACCAAACAGGATGCACAGAACACGGGAATGGTGGGTCCGATAGAGATGCCTGAGCGAGGGTTCTGACCCTGAATATCCTTCCTCATCCTGTCTATCCTGTTTTGCTGATCGTGTAGGAGGAGTCGAGATGTTCAGACACCTGGTGGTGGCTTTGGATGGCTCGGAGAGTTCCTGGCGCGCCCTGGACGTCGCCCTCGACCTCGCGGCCCGAGCAGGCGCGGCGGTGGACGTGGTCTCGGTCGAGGAGGAGCTGCCAAAGTACGTTGCCACGAGGGAGGAGTCCGCGTCCGAGCGTTCCGAGGCGGATTCCTACTACTCCGAGCTGCACGACGAGGCCAGGCGACGTGCTGCCCGGCACGCTGTATCCATCCGCACAGGGATACTCAGAGGCCACGAGGTCCAGGCCCTGATCGACTACGTCTGCTCCGATGGCTACGACCTGCTGGTCGTGGGACACAGGGGACACTCCGGGGTCTGGGGGGCCTTCATGGGAAGCACCGCCGACAAGCTGGTGGGGCACGCACCGTGTAGCGTTCTGGTAACCCGGCCCAGCCCGGCAGGCGGCCCCTTCAAGAGGCTTCTCGTGGGGCTGGACGGGTCTCCCCTGGGACAGCGTGCCTTCGAGTCAGCGCTGGAACTCGCCCGACTATGGGGCGCTAGCCTCCACGGCCTCTCCGTGGTGGAAGGCGAGCCCGCCTCGGCCAGCATGGGGAGAGGGCAGGCGAGAGACGACTACTTCAAACGGGTGCAGGTCGCGGCTGAGGAGCAAGCGCAGGAGGCAGGAGTGAGCTTCCAGGCAGTCCTGCGTCACGGCTATGCGGCTGGTGGCCTCGTGGGACAGGCGCAGCGGGAGGACATCGACCTGATCGTGGTGGGCGCTACCGGCCATGAGAGACCCTGGAGCCCGACCACCGGGGGAACGGCCCGCAAGGTGGCCAACGAGGCCCCTTGCGGCGTGCTGGTGATTCGAACGCCACTGCTGGCCCGCGCGGTGCGCGACGTGATGACCCGCGAGGTCGTCAGCGTGACCGTCACGGCGCCCCTGGCCGAGGCCGTGCAGATGCTGGTGCGGCGCGACTTCAAGGCCGTGCCAGTGGTGGACGGTGAAAGGCGGGTAGTTGGCATTGTCACCGGTGGCGACCTCCTGTCGCGCGGGAGCTTGGGCCTACGTCTGAGCGTGCATCGGGACCTGAGCGACGAAGAGCTCGCGGAGCAGGGGCGCGCCTTGGAGGAAGCCGACCAGACGGTCCGTGAGGTGATGACGCCCAATCCCCTGACCGTGAGGCCGGAAACTGCCCTCAAAGAGGCGATCCATCTCATGGCAACACGCAACCTCAAGCGTCTGCCGGTCGCCGATAATCAGGGCCGGCTTATTGGAATGTTGAGTCGCGTTGACGTGCTGCGGCAGCTGGCGGCGGCGCCCGAGTCGCCGGTCGAGGTCCACGAGCCGATGCTGGTGCGCGTCCGGACCGCCGGTGACGCGATGGACCCGCAGGTGCCCATCGTAGCGAGTTCGGCGTCCATAGAAGCTGTCCTGCACGGAGTCCTCGGCACGCCTCTGCGCAGGGTGGTGGTGGCCGACGAGGCGGGCAAGGTAGTGGGCATCATAGCCGACCGCGACCTGCTCGCTCGCGCCGAGCCGGCAATGCGCCCGGGCATCCTCCAGGCCCTAGCCGGCAGGCTGGCACCGCAGCAGGTGGGTGAAGGGACGGTGCGTTCCTCTCACGTCCACGGTCCGATTACGGCGGCCGACGTAATGAGGCGTCATGTATTCTCGGTAACCACGGAGACGCCGATCATCGAAGCCATCCGCCTGATGGTGACGCGGCGAGTGAAGAGGCTGGTGGTGCTGGATGCCGAGGGCCGTCCCGCCGGCATCATAGACCGGCAGCGACTACTGCGGTCGCTGGTCGATAGCGGGGCGGATCACTCAGAGTAGAAGCCCAGCTTTCCCAAGGCGCGGACGCACTCGCGGCCGGAGACCCGCGGCAATCCGGTCATACTGCGAGCAGGATGGTCTCGAACCTCTCCAACGTGATTCGGACATGTTGACGGCGCCCTTGAAGCTGGTACACTTTCCTCGTTGTTGGGAAGGTGACGCGACATACGGTAAGACGAAGCGTGAGGAAT
>JAJYKO010000580.1 GCA_021788565.1 Chloroflexota bacterium | reverse complement strand
CCGGTTTCGACGTCGGGGTGGCAAGGGTCCCCATAGTTCCGGCCGCCGTCCTCTTCGACCTCACGATCGGTCGCGCGGACGTTCGCCCTGATGCCGAAGCTGGCTATCACGCGTGCCTAGCCGCGCGCTCCGGCCCGACCGCCGAAGGCACGGTTGGTGCTGGCACTGGTGCAACGGTGGGGAAACTACTGGGCCCAAAGCTCGCCACTAAGGGCGGAATAGGGACCGCCAGTCAGGAAATAGGTAGGGGCATCGTGGTTGCCGCCATCGTCGCGGCCAACGCCCTAGGCGACGTCGTCGACCCGGCGACCGGCCAGATCATCGCGGGAACGCGGAAACCCGATTCCAGCGGCTTCGCGGATAGCCTGCGGCTGATGAAGGGCTGGGAGGGCCAGCCGACAGGCTTCGGCGCAACCAACACAACCATCGGTGTCGTGGCTACCAACGCCTACCTGACGAAGTCACAGGCCACCAAGGTCGCGCAGATGGCGCACGACGGGCTGGCAATGGCGATCAGACCCGTCCACACTATGTCTGACGGGGACACCGTATTCGCCCTGGCCACGGGCGACCCGAGCAAGGGAGCCGGGGACGTCACCGTGATTGGGGCTATCGCGGCCGATGTGATGGCGCGCGCCATCGTTCGTGCCATCCGTCAAGCAGCGGGACTGGACGGAATTCCAGCGGCGAGCGAACTGACGAAGGGCTGAGGAGTGTGGAGTGGGCAATCCCGGGGTAGGGCAGGGTTTTATGCCTGCCGCCGGCCGTTTGTCACACATGTCGGCGGGGCACAAGACCCCGCCCTACGGTGCCATCAGGATTGGCCTGATCAACAACCATCAGTAGGAAGGAGAAGAGAGAATGGCGACACCAACCGCCGACCGCAAGAAGGTCTCGATTATCGATCTGCAGAACAAGAAGGCCAAGGGCCTTCCTATGACTATGATGACGGCCTACGACTATCCCACCGCACAGCTCGTAGATCGTGCCGGAATCGACATGATCCTGGTGGGCGACTCTCTGGCCATGGTGGTCCTCGGCTACGAGAACACCGTGAGCGTGACGATGGAGGAGATGCTCCACCACTGCAGGGCTGTCGCCAGGGGAGCCAAGCACTCCCTTCTCATCGGGGACATGCCCTTCATGTCCTATCAGGTGAGCGTGCCCCAGGCAGTGGAGAACGCCGGCCGCTTCCTCAAGGAAAGCAACATGGACGTGGTGAAGCTCGAGGGCGGCAAAGATCGGGCAGAGGTGGTCCGAGCCATAGTCCGTGCCGGGATCCCCGTGGTGGGCCACATCGGGCTGACACCTCAGACGATATCGATGCTCGGCGGCTTCAGGGTACAGGGTAAGAGCGTACGGGCAGCCCTCAGCGTCATCGACGATGCTCTCGCACTGGAAGAAGCGGGCTGCTTCGCGATGGTCGTCGAGGGTGTTCCCGACCGGGTGGCCGCGATCATCACGGAGAAGCTCTCCATACCAACCATCGGCATCGGGGCGGGCAGGCAGTGCAGCGGGCAGGTGCTCGTGCTCCACGACATGCTGGGAATGTTCGACCGGTTCACGCCCAAGTTCGTTAAGAAGTACGCGACCTTCTTCGAGACCGGTACGAAGGCGCTCCAGGACTACATCGCGGATGTGGAGAAGGGCGCTTTCCCCGGTCCCGAGCACGTCTACACCATTCAAGATGACGTCTACGCCTCGCTGCTCGAGGAGTTAGAGAAGCGCTCGAGGTAGCCATGCGAATCACGATCGTCGGCGCCGGAGCCATGGGCAGCCTTTTCGGCGGGATGCTGTCCGGGGTGGCGGAGGTGTCCCTGCTGGACCCCTGGACTGAACACGTCACCGCCATTCGCCAGAACGGATTGCGAATCGAGGAGCCGTCGGGAGAGACCGTCGCGACCGTCGAAGCGACGAGCGATCCATCGGAGATCGGACCGACGGACCTGGCGATCATCTTCGTGAAATCCCATCGAACCGAGTGGGCCTGCGAGACGGCCGCACGTTTCCTGAAGCCGGCCGGGTTGGCGCTCACGCTCCAGAACGGGATAGGCAATCGCGACGTAATCGCGCGGGTACTTGGCGAGCGTAGAGCCTGGCAGGGGACGACCTCTCACGGCGCCACCATGCTTGGGCCCGGCCGTGTGCGTCATGCGGGGCGCGGACCGACGCACGTGGAGAACAAGCCCGGGCTGGAGGATCAGGTTCGAGAGATAGCCACTCTGTTCGGACACGCGGGAATTGAAACCGACGTTTCGGCCGACGTAGAATCGCTGCTGTGGGGCAAGTTGGTGATAAACGTGGGAATCAACGCCCTAACGGCGCTGTTACGCGTACGCAATGGGGTGCTCGGCGAGGCGGGGGGCCCACGGGAATTGATGGAAAAGGCGGTCGAGGAAGCTGTCCTCGTGGCTCGAGCCAGGGGCGTGAAGCTCCCCTACGACGATCCACAGAATAGGGTGAGGGAGGTCGCTATTGCCACCGGTGCTAATCTGTCGTCCATGCTGCAGGACGTGTTGCGGGGTAGCCCGACGGAGATAGACGTCATCAACGGGGTGATCGTTCGACAGGCGAGGGGTCTAGGAATCGAGACGCCGGTGAACGAGCTTCTCACCTCGCTCGTCAAAGCCGTCGAAGAGACCTACGCGCTACGCGTGCAGTAGCTATCAGCCATGGACGACTGATGACTCACAACCAATGGCTGGCAGCTCATAGGTGATGGCTCAGTTGGAGGAAACAATGGCTGGAGGACTCTCAGGGTTGCGGGTTCTCGATCTTACTGCCGCATTGTCGGGGCCGTACTGTTCGCTAATCCTCGGCGACCTGGGTGCCGACGTCATCAAGATAGAACCCCCAGAAGGGGAGATATTCCGCCACATGGGCCCCTACTACCGGGGCGAATGGAGCTCTTACTTCGTCGGACTCCATAGGAACAAGCGAGGGATCGTAGTTGACCTGAAGAAGAAGCTCGGGCGTGAAACCTTCCTCGACCTGGTGAAAGCTTCCGACGTGGTCCTGAACAACTTCAGGCCGGGCATTCTCGACAAGCTGCAGATCCCCTACGCCTTGATGAAGGACGTCAATCCCCGCATCATCGTCGCCTCCATAACGGGATACGGATCCACAGGTAGCTGCAAGCACCGCAGCGCCTTCGATCTCGCGGTAGTGGCGGCGAGCGGGGTCCTCAGCGTGACGGGAAGCGAAGAAGGGGAGCTGGCCAAGCCCGGGGTACCGGTGGCCGATCTATCGGCCGGCATGTTCGCCGCGATCGGTGTCCTCACGGCCCTGAACGAGAGGAACAGCACAGGGCTGGGTCAGCACGTGGACATCTCGATGTTCGACACCCAGATCTCCATGCTTAGCTATCTGGTATCGTGGTACACCGCCGCCGGTGACGTGCCGAGACCGCTGGGCACCAGTCATCTGGGGATGGAACCGTATGGGGCATTCAAAACCAAGGACGGCTCTCTCGTCTGGACCATCGGCACGGAGAGTTTCTGGAAGCAGCTGTGCAAAGTACTGGGGGTTCCGGAGCTGGCCTTGGATCCTCGCTTCGACGTCGTGGCGAACCGGCACACCAACCGCAAGGAGCTGAGACAGATCCTGGAGGGCATTCTCAGCACCCGACCGACGGCCGAATGGGTGGCGCTGATGGAAGAGGCGGGCATTCCCGCGGCTCCGGTGAACACGCTGGATAAGGCGTTGCAGGAGCCGTGCATAGAGGAGCGACACATGCTGGTGGAGGTGGACCAGCCGCGCTACGGCAAGGCGCTCATGGCCGGAAATCCAGTCAAGCTATCCAGCGCCAGCGCCAAGGAGTTCACCCCCACTCCTGCTCTGGGAGAGCACACGGTGGAGGTGCTGAGCTCCGTGCTGAGGTACCCACGGACGAAGATCGACTCGTTGCTGCAGGAAGGCGCGGTGATGCAATACCGACCGCCTCGGTAGGGCGGGCGAACCTCAACCGTAGGGCGGGGCGCTTTGCCCCGCCCTACGGACCTGGTTTATCTAGCTCGCCCTATCCCCAGGCAGGCGCAGCATCGATGTCGGACAACACGTCGATCACCGCCGGACGGTTGGCGGCGAACGCCTCTTCCAGGGCCGCTTGGATCTCGCCCGGCTGCTCCACCCGTATGCCAAGACACCCCATCTCCTCGGCTATTCGAGCGTAGTTGGTGCCCTGGTTGAATACCCACATCTCCTTGGAACGGCCCCACTGCTTGCCGCCGTAAGCCGTGTCGATCCCCTTCTTCACTTGCTGCAGGGAGCTGTTATTGTTGACCAGGATCACCGCATTTATGCCGGCGCGAGCGGCAGTTTCCAGTTCGGCCAGGTGATAGCAGAGGCCCCCATCCCCCGTGAAGCAGAGTACCGGCTGGTCGGGCAAGGCGCACTTGGCACCGAGCGCCGCGGGGAATGCCCAACCGAGGGTTCCAGCGCACCGGATGTACCTCTGGCCGGGCTTGTTCAGATTCACCATGGTGCCGGTCCAGATCGCCGAGTGGCCGGTGTCCGCGACAAGGACGGCGTTCTCGGGCAGGAAGTCGCTGATCTCCTTGCAGATCCGCTCGGGCCTGATGGGTACCGCATCCGAACTGTACTCAGGTGCCATCTCCGCCCGCCACTTTCGCAGACCATCCTGTGCGTACTCGACCCACGCAGCTCTGGGTGTCACGCTTGGGGTAGCATCTATCATCTGCCTCAGAGT
>JAJYKO010000579.1 GCA_021788565.1 Chloroflexota bacterium | reverse complement strand
GGATCTCAACTTATGTGGGTTCCCGATCCCGTAGCTCAGGATCTCTCGCCGCTGCTTCTCGCCGACCGTCAGGATAAGGTCGGTTGCCCGGCTGAGGGCGCGCTCGATCCGGATAAAAGCCTGGGTCTTGAGCGGACCGAAGTAGCTGTGGAACACGTGACCATGGTAGGTATGAATCACAACCGGCACGCGTGCCAGACGGGCTGCCAGCCGGCCTACAGTTCCGGCCTTCGCCATGTGGGTATGGACGATAGTGGGCCGCCGTTCTCGAAACAGGCGGTACAACCTGAGCAGGACCGCCAGGTCACGGCCGGGATCGATCTCCCTGCCGAGTCCCGTGACCATGAGGGGTGACACGCCTTTGGCCTTCGCCAGATGGAGCATGTCTCCCTCTGTCGGCGCTGTGTAGCCGCTCACTAATGTGGAGGTGAAGCGTTCGTCCTCGAGTGCTTGAGTGAGCAGGATCGCGTGGATCGCTGGCCCACCGATATTCAGCCGGGTGATAACCCTGGCCACTTTGATGCACCGGTTCAGCCTTGACGTAGATACCACTCCGCGGTCAGCCGAAGCCCTTCCACAAAGCCTACTCGGGGCTCGAACCCCAGTATCTCGCGGGCCCTGGATATGTCTGCCCTCGAGTGGCGAACTTCCCCCGCACGAGGCTCCTCGAAGATCGGGGACAACTCGACCCCCAGGATCCCCTTCAGCGCGTCAACCAGGTCCAGGAGGCTATAGTTGTCACCCCTGGCCACGTTGAACACCTCCCCACCCACCCCTGACGACGTGGCCGCGAGCACGTTGGCGTCCACCACGTTCTGGACGTAGGTGAAATCTCGAGACTGCAGCCCGTCACCGTAGATAATGGGGCGCTGCCCATTCCTCATGGCCGCTATGAAGCGCGGGATCACCGCCGAATAGGGCGAGTTAGGATCCTGCCTGGGACCGAAGACGTTGAAGTACCTGAGGGCCACTACCTCCAGCCCGTAACCGACAAAAAAGGCCCGGCCGTACTGCTCGGACGCCAGCTTGGACACTGCATAGGGGGACCTCGGGGAGGTCGGCAGGTCCTCCCGCTTCCTCTCGGCGGCGGCGTCCCCATATACCGAGGAGGACGAGGCGCACACCACCCGCCTCACCCCTGCATCCCGGGCGGCCACCAGGACGTTCATCGCGCCGGTGGCGTTGCTCTCATGAGTGGCGATGGGGTCGGCGAAGGAGCGCGGCACCGAGGAGAGGGCGGCCTGGTGGTAGACGACGTCCACACCCCTCACCGCCGAGCGCACAGCTTCCAGGTCCCTCACGTCCCCTTCGACGACCTCGACGTCGGGCCCCACGGCTTCCAGGTTATGCCGAAAGCCCGTGGAGAAGTTGTCCAGAACCCGAACTCGCTGGCCTTCCCCTAGCAAACGATCGACCAGGTGGGAGCCGATGAAGCCGGCACCGCCGGTGACTAGACAAATTATGCTCATAGCTACAGCTTGACCACGTCGGCCGGGAAGCTCGCCGGGAGTGCATTGACCGTGTCGAAGACGAAGGCGGCGCTCCTGGCCAGGCGGTCGTAGTCCATTGCCTTGTGGGGCGTGGCGAGAATGGCGCAATCGACCCGACCGGCGTCCAGAGATAGCTCCGAGGCGAGCGACCGGCCGCCTACCGACACCTCGGGCACGTAAGGGTCATAGTAGGTGACCCTGATGCCCCTTCGCATGAGCTCGGCCAGCACCCTCAGGGCTGCCGACTCCCGTAGGTCGGGCACGTCCGGCTTGTAAGTCACTCCCACCAAGAGCACCCGCGCCTCTTGGGCCTTGCGTCCCCGCCTAGCCAGTTCCCGCTCCAGCTTGTCCACCACGAAGGCGGGCATCTGGTCGTTAATGCGCCCCGCTGCCTCGATTATGTTGGCTGGTGTCCCGTATTCCCGAGCCACCGACTCGAGGTAGAACGGGACGATGGGGATGCAGTGGCCCCCCACACCGGGGCTGGGGTAGTGGGGCATGAAGGCGAAGGGCTTTGTAGTAGCCGCCCGAAGCACCTCCCACACGCTCACCCCCATCCGGTCGCACAGCATCGCAACCTCGTTAATGAAGGAGATGTTGATGAAGCGGAAGGTGTTCTCCACGTTCTTGCTCATCTCGGCCACCTCGGGAGCCGAGACGGGAAACACCTCATCCACGAACATCTGATAGAAGCTGGAGGCCGCGGCGGTGCATTGGGGGGTGACGCCCCCGATCAGCCTGGGTATCCTGTTCAGGGGAAAGAGCTTGTTGCCTGGATCGATCCGCTCGGGAGCGAAGGCGAGGAAGGCATCGCGGCCCGTCTCCAGGCCCGAGTGCTCAAGGACCGGTAGGAACAGCTTCCTGGTCGTGCCAGGTGGCACGGTGCTCTCCAGGAGCAGGAGCTGTCCCTCCCTCACCCTGCCCGTCAGTCCCTCCGCCGCCGCTCTCACGAAGCGCAGGTCCGGCTGCCGGGATGGGTCCAGGGGGGTGGGCAGACAGGCCACGATGACGTCGGCGTCCTGCACGTCCTCGTAGCTTGTCGAGCAGTCGAATAGACCTCGGGACTGGAGCTCCTGTAGGTCGGAACTGGGCACGTCGGGCGAGAGGCTCTCTCCCGAGGCTATCCGGCCGACCTTGCGGGTGTCCACGTCGATGCCCATCACCTTGAGGCCGCTCTTGGCGATCTCTACCGCCTGGGGGAAACCGGCGAAGCCGAGGCCGATAACGGCCACCTTAGCCTCGCGGCTGGCGAGTTTAGTGGCCAGGGAAGATACAAAATCGACTTGGGGCACTGAAGAGCCTCCTGTTGAGAACCAAGCAGATCGTGCGCGATTATAGCCTACTGATCTAACGAAGGCAAAAGGAGACTGCCCCAGCAATATGGAAAGTGAGGATCAACACCGTTCACTTGGCAGACTTAGTATCCCGTAGGTCCATCTCGTACACCCGAAACGAGCTCTCTCGACCAGGCTTCCAGAATACCGCGAGTCGCTTTGCCTCAGGTAGGTTCTTCTCGAGATTCTTGTCGAAATTGTCTGGGTTGAACCTTCCGTCGTCGCGAACAATTAGGAGCGGCACGTTGTGAGAGCGCCACGCATCCGCAAGGCCCTTCCCTCCCCACATTATCCGTCCGTCGACGTAGTGACGTACGTTCGGCATGTTCCTGATGTAAAGGGCCAGCCCGTCGTCCGGAAACCCCTGAAAATTGTCGGACAGAACGAAAACCACCCCTCCCAGTTCCTTGGCGCGCTGTAGGGTGAAATCGAGAGCCTCTTTGAAGCCGTATCCCGCTGACCACCCCTCCACGTATTGCTTGAGGTCATCCGCGGGCCAGGGGGCCGATGGAGGATTAGTGAGCAGTCGAATGTCGAAGTCCACCGATGGCGCGGTGACTGCTACGGCGAGAGCGACACCGATAGCTGCCACGAGCGTGCGCTCACGAAGGGCGCCGAAGTTGTTCCACAGCCCCACCAGTCGGCGGCCGACTTCCTTGATCAACATAGCAGCCAGGATGAGCAACGGGAACACGCTCTGCAGCACATACCGGCTCGAAAAATAGTGGGCCAGCAACACGGATGGGACCAAATCCGCTGCCCAGCAAGCGAGCAGTAGCAGAGTCTCTCGTCTGCGGTAGATGAGCCCCCATATTGATGCTGCCAATACTACCCAGTCGAGCGGCGCCGGCAGGTAGGCGACCATCCAGAACCAGTAGTCGCGGGCGCTGCTGATCCATATTGGGATGGGCAGTCCCCCGATGAGCTGTTCAGGAGAGTAGACGTGAGTTGCCAGCAACGTTAGCTGGTTCTCGGCATAGGGCATCACGATCAGCAGCGAGGTCAGCGCCGCAAAGACCGCATAGCCAACGACGAGTCCCCAGATAGGCCTGCGCCCGGGCCGGCCTTCCCGCGGAAGCAGCAGGAGGCATAGGAGTGGAAGTGGGAGTTCGAACAGGGCAGTTGGCTTGACCCAGACTCCAAAGGCAATGACAGCTCCTAGAGTCGCCCCCACGAGAAGCGCGCTCCGGCTACTTCGAGCTCTGGTGACGAGAAAGACCCCCAGGCCGAAGGACCAGATGGCGGTTGAACTAACGATCCCGTCGGCTAGGGCCATTCGGTCGAAGAATAGGACGTAGGGAACTATGGCGTAGAGGAAGCCGGCGATCAACCCCAGCAGATGATCCTCCAGCCAGCGGCCGGCAAGTATGGTTCCGATTACGCTCAGGGTTCCAGTGACTACCAGCACTATACGACCGGCGAGCAGAGGATCGGAAGTCATGAACATGGCCCCGGTAGCCAGCCATATATACATGGGCTGCTTCCCGTCATCCGCAACTGGGATGAACAGCGATATCGCAGTCCGTCGATCGAAGATTTCGGCGGACCAGCGCAGATATGTCGCTTCGTCGGTGAAAATGGGTAAGACCAGGAGGTTGTAGGTCCTGAGGACTGCACAAACTGCCACCACAAGAATCGACAATGCCACGACCCACTTTCGACCGTCAAGACGGTGGGTGACAGTCGTATCTCGAGCTACTTTCAATTCACTGATACTCAAACCAAGCCCCCGGCCATAAGGATCAGAGCTTCCTCACCCAATGATCGAGGACGCTCGTCAGTCCTCAATGCGGCCCGGGCCGCCAGTGCGAAGAAGCCGACGAATAGCGCCACAAACAGCACCAGCGATGGCACTCCCAGCTTGTAGTAGAGGTAGAGATCCAAC
>JAJYKO010000005.1 GCA_021788565.1 Chloroflexota bacterium | reverse complement strand
CGGCACCATCTTCCGTCAGGCCATGTACACCAGGTGGGAGCAGCGTGCACACCGAAGGCGGGCGGAGGGAGTCGTCACGCCGGAGGAGTACGGGGCGATGTGGTCCGAGGAAAGCCGGCGGCTGTATGGCGATTCGGTAATCCTCGGCGACCTGGATCGGTGGGGGTGGATTACGATTCCGCATTTCGTCCATTACCGATTCTACTGTTACTCCTATGCCTTTGGACACCTGCTGAACTTCTCCCTGTACCGGAAGTTCCTCGAGGAGGGCGACTCCTTCGCACCCGCTTACCTTGAGTTGCTCTCCAGCGGCGGCAAGGATCGGCCGGAGGTGCTGCTGGGATCCATGGGGCTGAATCCGCTGGCGCCGGACTTCTGGGAGACGGGCTTCCAGGTGCTGGAGGGGCTGCTGGCGGAGTTCAAAGAGGCTGTAGCGACTTAGAAAGTGAAATTTGGGAATGAGCATTGAGTTCGGGGGATAGATGCACAACGGTGGCTGGTGGTCATACATACGATACGACGAGAAGCAGGATAAGCCGAGTGTAAGCAGGGACCTGCTGAGGCGTGTGGCGGGTTATGCCCGTCCCTATATGAAGCAGATCATCCTGATGCTTTTCACCATCATCGCCGTCGACGTCTTCACCCTGATTCCGCCCCTGTTGATCCGCAACCTGATCGACCAGGCGATCCCAACCCACGACTATGCCCGCCTCAACCTGCTGGCCGCGGGGATGGTTGCCATACCGGTGCTCAGCGGCCTGGTTGGCGTGGCGCAGCGCTTCCTGAGCTCTCGGATCGGCGAAGGCATCATCTTCGATCTCCGCAACGCCCTGTTCGGGCACCTTCAGCGGATGTCGCTGCGCTTCTTCACCAACACTAGAACCGGCGAGTTGATGTCGCGTCTGAACAACGATGTGGTTGGGGCGCAGCAGGCCATCACCAGCACCAGCGTGAGCATCATCTCCAACGCGATCTCGCTGGTGATGACGGCCGCGGTTATGCTGTCCCTGGAGTGGCGGCTTACCCTTCTCTCCGTAATCGTGCTGCCGTTCTTCATCTTTCCAGCGCGAAGGGTGGGAAAAGTGCTGCGTGAAGTCACCCGGGACGGGATGAACTTCAACGCGGATATGAACGCCCTGATGAGCGAAACCCTCAACGTCAGTGGAGCTCTGCTGGTGAAGATCTTCGGCCGGAGGGCTGACGAGAACGTTCGATTCCGGGAACGTGCTTCCCGCGTGCGGGCGGTCGGGATCCGGCAGGCCGTGATTGGCCGGTGGTTTTTCATGGGGCTGAGCCTCGCCAGTTCCGTGGGTACCGCGGTGGTGTTCTGGTGGGGGGGCACACTGGCGTTGCAGGGCGCCTTCTCCGTGGGAACCATCGTGGCCTTCAGCGCGTATCTGGCCCAGCTGTACGGCCCATTGACGGCCCTGACAAACGCTAGAGTAGACTTCGCCACCTCCATGGTGAGCTTTGAGCGGGTATTCGAAGTGCTGGACCTCCCGTTGGAGATTGCGGACAGGCCCGGTGCGGTGAAACTGGGTGAGGCGGCCGGGCACGTACAATTCGAGCACGTTTCCTTCAACTATGCGGCCGGAGATCCCAAGACCGGGGTGTTCGGTCAACTGCGCGAGGTCGACAGGTTCCGATCGTACAACGACGGGTCGAACCGGCCGCTGACTCCCAGCCACAGATCCGCGCTGGACGTGGGTGGCCGCCGCGACAGGGAGAACGGAGAGCAAAACGATGGCGACGAGGAAACGGCGAAGAACCCGCCCAGGCGGTTGGCGCTGCAGGGTGTGAGCTTCGAAATCGTTCCCGGCCAGCTTGCGGCGCTGGTGGGGCCGAGCGGAGCGGGAAAGACCACGATCACCTACCTGCTGCCGCGGCTGTACGACCCGACCGAGGGCCGCATCCTTATCGATGGGCACGATATCAGGGACGTCTCGCAGGACTCCCTTGCCGCGCAGATCGGGATGGTCACGCAGGAGACCTACCTGTTCCACGATACTTTGCGGGCCAATCTGCTGTACGCAAAGCCGGATGCGACGGACGCGGAGCTCAGGGACGCCTGCCGAGCGGCGAATATCCACGACTTCATCACCGGGCTCCCCGAGGGCTACGACACCATAGTTGGGGAGCGCGGCTATCGCCTCTCAGGCGGCGAGAAGCAGAGGGTCGCCATTGCCCGAGTAATCCTGAGGGATCCACGGATTCTGATCCTGGACGAGGCTACCTCCAGCTTGGACTCCCAGTCCGAGGCGCTGATCCAGGCCGCTCTCGAGCGGGTCATGGAGGGCCGAACGAGCCTGGTGATTGCTCATCGCCTCAGCACTATCCTGGCAGCAGACCTGATACTGGTGATGGACGAGGGGCAGTTGGTGGAGCAGGGGACTCACGCGCAGTTGCTGGCGGAGGGCGGCCTGTACGCTAGCCTCTACGAGACTCAGTTCCGGCACCGCGTCGAGCAGTTGACGAGCTGAAGGGAGCCTGCTGCTTTAACTTCCACGCTTCCACGATGAACGTACGGAACGTCTTCATCGCTGGGGAATCGGGGCGATCGCGCAGGACGACCAGTGAGAAGTCACGGCACAGGTCATCCCCGACGATCGGCAGCACGCGCAGAATGCCGGAGTCGACAAAGGGGGCGGCGATTACCTGCGAGATGAAGGAGATGCCCAGCCCACCCGCCACCGCCCGCACGATCGCCTCCGGTTGATCGAGCTCCATGGCGATGTTGATTTCGGACTGGACCGGTCCGAGTGCCTGGTTGGCCAGGGCTCGAGTTCCCGATCCCGGCTCGCGCATGACGAACGACTCCCCCCGGAGGTCTTCGACGCTGATCGCCCTTCGAGTCGCGAGCGGGTGGTCGGGGCGGGCGACGAGCACCAACGTGTCACGCCCAATCGGGGTGCTCGCCAGAGAGGGACTTTCCACCGTCCACTCGACGACTCCCATGTCGATGGTGCGCTCGATCAGCATTTGCTCGATAGCCCTCGTGTTGTCCACGGATAGGTGAAGGTCGATCCCCGGGTGAGCCGCCCTGAAGCGCGCAAGCTCTTCCGGTAGCGCGTATCCCCCGACAGTGCGAGTTGCCCCGAGCCGCAGCCGGCCCGCTTCGCCGGTGCCATAGCCCTGAATCTCCTGCTCGACGTCCTCGATCTCGCTGAGCAATTTGGCCGTCCGCACGGCCAGCCGCTCGCCGGCGTCGGTCAGGTAGACTCGCCGGCCGACAACCTCCACCAGCCGAACTTTCAGCTCACGTTCCAGCTCACGAATCTGATAGCTCACCGAGGGTTGTGCGATGAGGAGCGATTCTGCGGCGCGAGTGAAGTGGCGATGACGGGCGACCGCGTCAAAAACCCGCAGCTGAGCAAGAGTGAGCATAGAAGTAGTCTATCACTTCCCAACAATATCTGTATTGGATTAATTGTTTAACCTGGTGCTACATTCTACCTAGAGGTGGGGAATCCGCGCAACGCGGGCTTTCGAGCTTCGAAATGGGCAGAGAAAGGAACGAGAGTGTAGTGAGTTACATCGGTGAAGCGAAGAAGATGGACCTTCCGGTCCGGCAGGAGAAGCAGCAGGGGCTGTCCGTCACCCTGGCCGGCTTCCAGAAGTTGCTCCCGGGACTGGCGATGGTGCTGGCCGTCGCGGTGGCTGCTCGGCTAGCGACCCGCGTAAGCGGATTCGTGCCTGACGCCGTGATAGGCCTGGTCCTGGGGGCGGCAATCAAGAACAGCATCGGAGTTCCGGCCGTAGGCAACGCCGGAATCAAGTTCACCCAGAAGTTCCTGCTTCGAGCCGCCATCATCCTTCTGGGAGCCAGTCTCAGTTTCGGGGCCATAGTTGGGAAGGGGGGCGAAGCCCTTCCGGTGATCCTGATCTGTCTCGTGGCCTCCTTCTCCCTGAGCCTGCTGGTTGCCCGGGCCCTCGGACTCTCCGGGCGAGTAGGCACGCTGCTCGGCGCCGGCACAGGGATCTGTGGGGCAACGGCCATCCTGACAGTAGGACCGCTGATTCCTGCGACTGAGGCAGAGGTCGCTTACGCTGTCGGCACCATCTTCACGTACAACGCGTTCGCGATCATGTTCTATCCCTATATTGGCCACATGCTGCACCTGAGCAACACTGCCTTCGGTACCTGGGCCGGCACCGGGGTGAACGACACCTCCGCCGTGGTCGCCACTGGTTTGATCTACAGCACCACGGCCGGCCAGGTCGCGACGGTCGTCAAATTGACCCGAACGGTGCTGCTGGTCCCGTTGGCCGTGGGGATCGGAATGTTCTTCGCTTTACGGGAGGGCAGGTCCGGCGGCGCGAAGATCAACGTCTGGAAGATGATGCCGTGGTTCGTGCTCGGGTTCCTCGGGATGGCAGTCCTCAACACGTTCGGGGTTTTCCCCACGCCGGTAATCGGCGGGCTGACGCAGATAGCCACATTCCTGATCGTGATGGTGCTGGCATCGGTCGGGCTCGGCATGAGCTTCGCGCAGATTCGCAAGCTGGGAGGCAAGCCTCTCCTGACGGGGTTGTTCGTAGGCGCAGTGATGGGGGTCGCGAGCCTGGGATTGGTGTACGTCTTCGGCATCGCGTGAGAGATGGTCATAATCTCCCGTTCAAGGCGCGGCCACTCTAAAGTAAAGCGGCGACCAAACCCGCGGGGTCTTTGGCCCGTAGTAGTGAACTGGCGCGCCGTGATCTCTGAGACCCCGCGGGTTTCATCCTGGCTTTGGTTTAAATCGTGACGCCAGGATCTTTGTTGAAGTAACTATGAGCCAGGGTTGTCTAAACCCAGGCGGCTCCCGAATCGACCACCGGCGTTGGGACAACGTCGGCTCCAAGGTGCCGGGGGGCATGGCCAGCGGCCTCTACCCGGCAGGACCAGCCCAAGGCCCCGGATAGCAAAGGCGGCTTGGGAGCAAAACGTGAAGACGAAGCGAGGCCGCCGGGTTGGTCCCGGCGGCCTCGTTGATACCTGACTTGCGCGTCTCGCAGAGTCGCTAGCAATCCTTGTATGGGCGGCCGGCTCTGGCCGCCAGCCCCTACAGTTTTGTCAGGCTTTGTTAGTACGCGGGCATCGTGACCCGGTAGGCCGAGTCCAGCGTGGCGAAGTTGTAGCCCGTGGCGGCCTGAAGGGCCGTCTGAAAATCCTCCCCCGCCGAAGTCTTCTGCAGGACGCCGACCAGGGCAGGCACCCCGACCTTTTGCGCCAGGAAGAACACAGCCTGATCCGCGACCTTGTAGGAGGCATCCCTTATCATGGGAGAGCTGCCCATGAGGCTATCCCAGTTCGCGTTGATGTTGGACACCGAAGGAAGCTGGTTGTTGCCCAGCGCCATCCTCCAGGCCGCGTCCCGATGTTCAACCTCGACCATGCCAGGGACCGTGCTGTTAGCCAGGAGGTCCGCCAGCCCTTCCCTGAACCAGGTCGGTCCCCCTGTGCCCCCCACATCCTGGAGCATGCCGATGGCCATGTCATGGACCAACCACCCCTGGGTCTCGGTGGGAGGAGTCGTGGAGGCGATCTGCGTGACGTTGCCGGTGTAGTTAACGTTGACTCCAATGATCCAGCCGCCGTTGCCCCCGCCCGGACCGATGGGGCGCATATCCCTCACGGCTACGGTGGGCTGGTTGGCCACTGTGAGCAGCTGGTTGAGGCTATAGGGCACGACACTGTAGAAGCCGGCGTCCGCGGCCATGATGATCCCGCTGGTGTAAAGGTTGATGGTGACCGGCCTGGGCACCGTCCAACCGAAGCTCTTGTTCCAGCTGGGCGCCAGAGTGTTGGCGAAGTTGGAGTACCAGGGGATCTGCCCATCGGCGTTGTGGGCCAGGTCCTTGTCCACCACACTTATGTTGGGATTGGCGGGCGCAGGTGTGGGGGTTGGCGCGGGATTTGTCGCCGTCTGGGCGAAGGCGGCGCCGCTCAGGGCGAGCGTGCACATGGCGGCCAACCCCAAACTTAACAGCAGTCTCTTCATGGTTCGACTTTCTCCTTTGATAGTGCGGCAGCAAACACTACAGTACTGATTGTGCGGTAGCAGGCACTATAGTACTCGAACTGTACCAATTATGGTAGAAGAGAGGGTAAAAAGATGGTTAAAAGAAGCTATCAGTCGCCCCCAGACTTGGCCACTCTGTCGAGCAGGTCCTGGACAGCCTCTTCCAGCGAGGACAACCTGGTCTGGACCGTCCTCCAGAGCAGACCCGGATCTTCATCATGGTAGGCATGAGTCAGGATATTGCGCATCCCGACGATCGCCTTCCAGGGTATCTCCGGGTGTCTGACTCGAAGGGTCCTCGGTATGTACTTCGCTGCCTCGCCGATGATCTGGAGCCTACGGCTGACCGCGTCCTGCTTCTCGCTATCTTGACGGAACTGCCCTTCCGTGACCCCGGCCATGTACCGCTCGATCTTCGAAATGGCCGTGAGGATGTCGTACAGGTAGTCCTCGACTACCCGATGTGATGGATGCCTGGTCTCTGGCTCCGGCTGCGCACTCCTGCCGGCTTCGTCGCCCCTTCCCATCCTGCCAGCCTTCCCTAAAGGATCGAAACCTGCTCCATCTCGACTCTCTCTCTTATCCGTGGCTTCATGGTCGCCGAGTTGACCAGGTCGACCTTCCGTCCCAGCACTCCCTCCAGTTCCAATCCGAGGCCCACGAAACCGACGAGGTCCAGGGTGGAGTTCGCGGGCAGCTCGACGGCGATGTCGATGTCGCTCCGCCTGCTAACGTCGCCTCGCGCTGCCGATCCGAACAAGAATGCCCTTGAGATCCCGTGGCCCCGGAGCGTCGGACGGACCCGCCGCCTTATCTCCGCGACTGTACCGGCAAGGATTCTCGCGCGCTGGGTCTGATCCGTCCTCTCCGGCAGCTCCAGAAGCGCGGACAACGCGTCCCGATTCTTGGCATCTCCCGCTCTGGCCCCGACGATGGTGCGGACCGCCCCGCCGCGCCCGGCCTTCCCCTCGTTCTGAAGACGGACCACCGAGTTCTTCAGTACAAGGATCCTGGAACCGCGCCGAAAGCCGTCCAGGGTTCCGTCCCTCACCCATTGCTTCACTGTATTGACCGACCTCACGCCAAGGGCAGCTGCGGCCTGACCGGTTGTGAGCACATCGGAAGCCGCGGAGTTATCCTGACCACGGCGTACTGGAGACAATGATCCCTCCCATGTCGTCTGCTAGCGCGACTCTGGCACCATCAGCCGGCGAACCGAATGCGATTTCAGCGCTATGCGAATGCTACAGGCACCCCGGCAGAAGTGTCAATAGCGTCAGCGCAATCGGTTCGGCACGGCTATTGTTCGGCCACGACCCTGAAGGAGGGCGTAACCGGGAGGATGTGCTCGCCGCGCTCGTTGACGGCCGTGCAGCAGAGGTCTCCCGATTGGTCAACCGGCACCGCCGTCGCCGACACCACGTAGATGACCCCTGCCTGCGGCAACCGGAGCTGCACCTCGACGCTGCCGCCCCTGTCGGGCACGCCCGCGACCGTAGCAACTGTGTCGCGAGCATTCAGTGCCAGGAGGACGTCCAGCCGCTTGATGCCGCGCACCCGGGCTCGAACCGTGGGGTTCCGGTCCTCGATGTAAACTGGCCCGCCGCCCTTCGGATCGACGTGGTTCTCGATGCGGCGATATGAGGCGAGATCGAATCTCTCGACGGATGGCACGTCCACCGTCGGCATGGGGGTCAAGGGAGGCGCGGATCGTGCGCCCGGCGCTTGGCCGCCAATCTGGCCCGGTCCGGAAGCGCAGGCGACAACCAATGAACTGGTGACAAAGAACAGAGCCACTATATAGCGCATACGATGGTCCCGAGACATCTTGTTACTCCGAGGTCTGCTGCTGGGACTTGCCGCATGGGCATCATCGCTCGCCGTGCATGAGCAAAATACTGTGGTTTCTGACAGCTTGCGAGTGACCAACCGAGTGATATGTGGACGCGTAGCCGAGCATGGACCCATTTCCTACCTGTGCTCAACCGGGTGTCACCTGGGGTGCCTCAGTGGGGAAGACTCCACTCTCAACGTCCTGCTTCGGCAAGCACGGCTGCCCGTCGGTGCGCCAGAGGTGGCGACGTTTTCAGTCCGTGCCGCCTGCCGCCGAACGCCTCGTTCCTGCCATGGCCCCTACTATGGCAGCTAATGCGCCGGGGAATAGGAAGACGCCGATACTGAAGATCGTCAGCACAGTCATGACGACGAGCCCCGCCGACGAGACCCAGAGCAGGGCCACACCCTGTCGCCTGTCGTAAGCAACGTGTAGGTAGGCGCCGATTGGCGCTGCAAGTCCACTCAGTCCTATGAGCGCAACCGCCCACCAGTAGGCTCCTAGAAAACCCGCTACTCCGGCGATCACCAGCGCGACGAGCGCCGCGACCGCCCCACCTACGACTTCCATCCATCGAGCCATCTGCATGTCTCCCTCCTCGGGCCACGGCACAAATCGGCTCCCTTCCCGCGAGTTGTACGTGACGTAACGGTAAACCCCGCAGGACGGCAAACGCTGGCCGTTCCATGCACGATCATTCTATCTCCTTGTGGCAACCTCCGCCCACTACCGAGAGGGTCATCTATTTGGGGCGCCAGCGCTCTCACGAGAACCTGGCTACGCTTGTTTTCCCGGCCTGTCGATAGATGGAACGGCACTGCTGTATACCAACACGAAGTGACGGTTCATACCAGTCGGCACTCGGCACCATGAAGGATGAAAATGGGGTGGTGGTTGATGTAAGACCGGAGGGGGCGAACTGCTTCGAGGAGCACAACTTGGACCGGAAATACGCCTCGCCTAGCGTCAACGGTGCGCAGCGGCGGCCCATCTGAGCAGTTCTGCTCTGTCCTAACCAATCTTCGCGTATGTAGGTCAAAAGTCGTGTTCCCAGTGGGAACCGTCGGCGGATTTCCCCAAGCGGCAAGAGAGACAGCCGCCGTGTGGTGGCCACCACACGGCGGCCGGCAAGTGCGCGATATCGCTTGCCGCACCCGAAGGCGGGGTACAGGTTGCGCCTCAAACCGCCAACCTGATGTTTCCCACCCTTAGGCGGACAGACACCATCCTCGACTACCGTCCCGAGTCGCAAGTCCAAAGGCCACCAGGGACCGTGTCACCCTGGTGACTGCACGATGCTGAGTAGCTGTCCCCGGGCAATCCTATGGCCCTGGCTGACTGCGAATGCGGCCAGTTGTTGCCCGTGAAGTGGAATGAGCCGTAGTCCTCTGACCACACTTCGCTCGTGCCGTTTGGATCCCATGTGGAAGAGCACGAGTCGAGGCTCCACCCGTCAGGAAGCCACCAACAGTAATTGTTCGGGTTAGACCCACCGTAGACTTGGGAGCCACTGTCCTTGTACTGCAACTCTCCATGTGCAGTTGTCAGAGCGAGACGCGCCACATCTCTGTACACGGACTCTGCCCAAACTCGATAGGTAGTCTCCAGGGCGCCCATGGGAGCCGATCGTCCGGGAGCGGGCGAACCGTTAACCGCTGCAGGATTTACCGACTTGACATTGCCAGGTCGGGAGGGAGGTTGGACTATTGACGAGCTAGAGCTCACCTCCTTGACGATCATCTCGCACTGAGGCGAGGTTTCCACGGAAACACTCACATGTTTGGGCCCACCCTTGGACACTGCTGTTTCCAACGTCACTAGCGGGGTATCGCACGCTCCATCGGCCTTCAACGTCCCCTTCGCGACAAGCGAACCCGGGGCAACGGGAGACTCGATGCCGTTCACCTTGGCAGAGACACGCACCAAATCCGGGCCGTTGGCACTGACGACCGTGGAGCTCGTCATCATGGCCGTGGCCAGCAGGAGAGCTCCTGCCATCCACACCACCTTCCTGACTGTGGTAAGCATGTCAACCTCCTCACTTAATTTGCGACAAGGTAAGTTGATAGGGGCTCGTCTTGGGCCACTTCAGCCCATAGAGCTCACCTCCTTCCCAGACTCAGGGAGTTCGGCTAGCGATAGACCCACCGTACTCGCGCGGCGCTCGCCGTCTACTGTCCGAGCTGATCTTGGGCGGTACGCCGTTGTCGTCAACCAGGCCCAAGGCGTCACCTGCGGTCCAGTCCTTGGCAGCTAGCATACGTGTGCCTGTACGGATACACACCGGGGAAATTGACAGGTTTTGACCTGGCAATTTCAACAGGTGACGCTGGAGGGGTACCGCGCAGTATGGAGGAGACGAGCTACGCACTCCGTTCGTCTCGAGATGCACAGTGAGGAGCCGCGCAGGGGAAAGGCGTACCTGTCAGAATTGACAGGTACCGCGTTCCTCAACCTCGTGGTAGACTGCCGGCATCCCACCAAGCGGCTCCACATTTCGAGAAAGGGGTGTGTGCACGATGGTGTCACAGGGTCTCAAGGAGCTGATTCGGGGTCTGTTCGCGGACAGCGAGTTCCTCCAGTCCTTCCTCGATTCGCCTGAGGGAACCCTGGCCAATCGGGGCGTCCCGGCCGAGGAGCACCGGGCGCTGCTTCGGTTGCGCACCCGTCTGGCCGCGGCGGGCGGCTCCGAGATGCCGTTCGTCGGGCCGGACGGCGAGTGGCCGTAGGCGTCATCAGGGAGGCAGCCGCGGCGGAGGTGGCCCGGTGCGTCGAGGAGGAGGGTGCAGGCTTCCCAGCGATCAACCTAGTCTGGCGAGCTCTGCGAGCGCGGGGCAGGCTGCTCGCTGAAGGGGACGGCTTCGCCTGGGGCCTGCTCCCTCTCCTGGTCTGCGAGGCCGCGGGCGGCGACCCGGCACGGGCGTTGCCACTCAGCACGGCGGCGGAGTGCTTCATCTCGGCCGCGGATACCCTCGACGACGTCCAGGACCGGGACACTGAGGAAGGACTCTGGCGGGTATCAGGGGTCGCGACTGCCACCAACGTCGGCGCTTTTCTCCTGTTCCTGAGTCAGCTCGCCCTCGGTCGCCTCAGAACGCTGAGGGTGCCGGAGGGTGCGGTCCTAGATATCGTTCAGGCGTTCGCCGCCGCCGGTGCCAGGGCGTGCGCAGGCCAGCAGAGGGACTTGGATCGGGGAAACGCTGAAAGCATGGATGAGGCCGAGTACCTGAGGATGATCGAGGCGAAGTCAGCGTCCATGGTGGAGTGCCTGTGCCGGTCCGGGGCAATCGTCGCTGGGGCGGGGTCTGATGAGGTCGAGGCGTTCGCCAGGTTTGGGCTGAACGCGGGAACGGCTCTGCAGATCGGCAACGATCTTGCCGCAGACTCCACAAGGCGAGAGGATCGCAACGACCTTCGGCTGGGCAAGCTGAGTCTTCCGGCGCTCTTCGCGTTGGAGAATGGGCCTGAAGAGCTTCGGGAGGAACTTGGCGGGCTTTTCCGCCGCGCCCGCGTCGGTCAGCTCAGTCCCGACGGAGTCGATCGGATCCGGGATCTCCTGGCCGCGAGCGGTGGACTCTACTACGCATTCGCCGTCGCGGACGTATACTGGGACAGAGCCCTGAGCTGCCTGGATGGCGTTGCACCCGGCCAAGCCGTGCCTCTTCTCGACCTAGTCGCGCGGATGCGCGGAAGCTAAACCCGAGGCAACGTGAGGTGTTTTCGCGGGTCTTGAATCGGCTGCTCGAGGAGACCGGCCGATCGATGGTCGTGTCTCTCGGGGTGCTGGCGATCATGCTGCTGCCCTGGGTGACCGCCCACTTATACGAATCCGACGTCGGCGCGAGAGTGCAGTGGGAGGGCGACGGCTGGGTCGTCACCTGGGTGGACCCGGCAGGTCCTGCGGCTGCGGCCGGGCTTCGTGCCGGCGATGTCGTGGTGTCCCTGGACGGAGCGCAGCCTGCTGCCCGCCGGAAGACCGATCCCAGTCTGAACCTGAGCGCGGCGAGCGAGTGGGCAGTGCTCAGGGATGGGCATACGCTGGCTATGAGGCCGGCTTGGCAGCGGACTCCCTGGTATGACTTCAGCGAGCCTGTCGCTTTCCTTACGATCGCGCTGGCCTTCTGGGGGGTAGCCGTCCTCGTTCGATTACTGAAGCCGGGTGACGAGCTCGCCCGCGAGTTCTACAAGCTAAACGTGGCGGCGGCCATTGTCCTGGCGCTGACTCCCGCGGCTGGCGCCGACATCGTCTGGGCTAAGGTGGTTGAGGTTCTGGCCTTCGCCCACTTGCCAGCGCTGTTTCTGGGCTTCACTGCGCGGTTTGCCCGGGGCGCTCCACCCATGGGGCGGACAATTATCGCCATACGGGCCCTGTTGGTCGTTGGCGTGGGCTGTGGCGTTCTCTATTTGCTGGCAGGAGAGGCAGGGTCCGAGTGGTACTATTCGCTCCGCGTTGTCCTGTTGGGTCTTCTCTCATTAGGGATCATCTCCGGGCTCGCCGTCCTCCTGATGGCGTACGTCCGCCCCAGGTCGCCGGACGCCCGTCCGCAGATTCAGATCGTCCTCGTCAGCGCGGTGGTGGCGGCCGCGCCCCTGACGATCCTTTCTCTCATCCCGGCCAGCCTCGGCGCCTCGCCCATCCTTCGTCCGCAGTTCGCGGCCCTCACCGCGATCCTCCTGCCTGCCGGCTCTGCCTACGCCATCGTGCGGCATCGATTCTTCGGGATCGACGTCGTGGCGGAGCGGGCCCTTGTCTATGGCGCGATGACCTTCCTGCTGGCCGGGTGCTACGCCCTCTTCCTGTACGGGCTCGGGTTCGTCGGGGATGGCCCGATCCCCCATAGCACCCCGATCCTCTCGCTGCTCTTTTTCGCCGCCCTGACGATGACTTTCATTCCGGTTCGGGATAGGCTTCGGCTCATCGTCGACCATCTGATCTATCGCGACCGCTACGACTACGTGCGGACCTTGAGGGCCCTCGGCTACCGGCTCGCTTCACCACAGCCCATCGATCGGGTGCTCAGCGACGTCGCCAACAGCCTCGCGCGAACGATGAACCTCCGTGGGGCGGCGGTCTTCACGCGGAATGCCGATGGAGAGCTCGTCATGAGGGTGAGCACTGGGGACCCAGGCGACATGCCGCTTGCTCAGTCGGTTGCCGGCGGCACAGCGGGCTGGACTGGGCAAAATCCCGCCGGCCCCGGACGCTGGATTCAACTGGTTGTCCATGGCGAGGAGATCGGGGTTCTGTACCTGGCCCCCAAGCGCTCCGGAGTGGACTTCAGCGTCGAGGACTTGACCCTGGCCGAGACCATTGCGAGCCAGGCGGCCGTTGCGATCGCCAACGCCCTCCTGGTGGAGAGGCTCCAGGGGAAGGTTGCCGAGCTGGAGCTGCTTGGAGACCGTCTGCTGCGGGTCCAGGAGGAGGAACGCAAGCGTCTGGCCGAGGTGATCCACGACGGTCCTCTGCACACTGTGCTGGACCTGGTTCGCCAGGCCGACACTGCGCCTCACGGCGCACCATTGGGTCACCCGGATGGCGATGGCCCGGCCGTGCGCCTGCACGAACTGGCCGAGCGGGGCCGAGACGCCGTCCACGAGCTGCGCACCATCTGCTCGGATCTCTATCCGTCGGAGCTTGCCCATCTGGGGCTGGTCGCCGCGCTCGAAAGCCTCGTCAGCCGGACGAACCGGGACGAAAGCGTCGTCGTCCGATTCTCGACCGAGGGATTTCCCGAGGATTGCCGGCTTACGCCCCCCGTCGAGGACACACTGTACAGGGTGGCGCGCGAGGCGCTGGACAACGCGTGTCGCCACGCCGAAGCGGACGCGGCCGTCATCGAACTGAGGCTGGAAGACCGCGAGGTTGAGCTGACGGTCCGCGATGACGGGCGGGGCTTCGTGGTGCCTGCATCGCCAGCAGCCCTGCTTCGCAGCGGGCATCTTGGCCTCGCAACTATGCACGAGCGGGTGGAACGGCTCCGCGGGAGACTGAGGGTGGTTTCGGCGCCCGGGAAAGGCACCGAAGTCCGCGTGCGGATCCACGTGGTTGATGACCTCCGGACCGGGATTCGGCTGCTGCCCGGGGCTCGCCGATGAGCCGGATCCGACTGCTGCTGGCTGACGACCACGCAATCACGAGGGAAGGAACGCGCCGCCTTCTGGAGGTGGAGCCGGACCTCGAGGTGATCGGCGAGGCGGTGAATGGGGAGGAGGCCCTGCGCCTGGCCGAGGAGTTGCGGCCGGATATCGTAGTGCTCGACATCAGCATGCCGGGCCTGAACGGGGTGCAGGTGTCGGAAGTGCTCAGACGGGAGTTCCCGGAGATCCGAGTAGTCATCCTCACCGGCTACGACAGCGAACAGTATGCCCGGGCCCTGGTCCGGCTGGGGGTTCAGGGGTTCCTCTCCAAGGCGGCCTCGTCCGAGGAGTTGGTGAGGGCGTTGCTCGCCGTGCGCGACGGCAATACCTACTTCCAACCGATGATCGCGGAGATGCTGGGCGGCGGGGCGAACCAGTCCCCCGACGACGAGCCCACTCCTCGCGAGATGGAGGTACTGCGGCTGGTCGCGGAGGGGCTCCGCAACAAGGAGATCGCCCGCCGGCTCTGCACTAGCGACCGCACGGTCCAGTTCCACCTCGGCAATCTCTTCTCGAAGCTCAACGCCGGTTCCCGCACGGAACTGGTGCACCTGGCCCGGCGTAACGGCTGGCTGGTGTAGCCCTTCTAGCCATCACCTGGAAGCAACGTAAACCGTATCCTGCGTGCCAGAGGGTCGATTCGGTCTTTATTGGGCTCGTTCCATTGCCAGGCCACGACATTGGCATTGGTGAACACCCTGTCGATATAGCCGCTGTCCAGTACCAGGAGCCTCTTTGATGCAAGATCGTAGGCCTGCGCTTTGTCCGCTAGCGTCGTTTGCCACGCAACAGCCTGCGAGCCGATACTGGGGCCCCAATTCCCTTCGCGAGGATCCGAATCGGTGAGCCTCCTCAGCCGGTTGGTGGCCAGGTCATAGAGTTCGATCTGCCCATAAACACCTTCAGGTGTACTGCGGTACATCCATGCAACGTGATTCCCTGAGACTACAGGCGCGAAGCTCTTTCCGTTGTTCGTCAGCTGCCGTACCTCACCCTTATCGATGTCGAGCAGGTAGACATCCGGATGTGCGACCAGGTTAGCTCTATCGTAGAACACCTTATTCCACACGACGAGATTGTCGTATAGCTGAGGGGACGAGACTACCAGGTCTAGCCCGCCGCGCTGTATTCTTGCTATGGATCTCCTCTCCTTGCTTCGCAGATCATACAGAAATATCTGCGAGTCAAAGCTGTCGCCATTCCGCGTCAGTTGATCCCACGCAGCGTACCTCGCATTTATGGAAGGGTTATGGGGCGCAATGTTGGCCAAGATCGTCCCCTCAGGAATGCCCAGATCGTCCTGCGCTAGAATGGCGTCCTCTCCGGTTTCCAAGTTCTTTAGATGCAGTTTCCATCCGAGCCCCTCAACTACGCGTCGGGACTCTCCCCACAGCAGCCAGGAGTTAAATAGAGAAGCGCTAATAATTGTCAGCTGAGGATCCGAAGGTCCGACAAGGTACCGGAACTGCCCGCTCGCTATGTCGTACTCGTATATTTCCTCTCCGATGACGGGGGGGTTCGCGTCTTTCCACAACGACACCAGTAGATTGCCCCGATTAGTTACTCCACGCAGGAACCCGACGTTCTTTGGAAGCTCCATTGTGATGCCCGAGGGCAGTCTTGCCACCATTGGGGTGGCTTCCGCTGCTATCGTTCCGCCCTTGTCGACGTTGGACCGGACAGCCGGTTGTTGGGCACATCCAAGAGATCCGCTCACCAAGCTGGCGGCGACGACGAGTACGCAGGTGAAGGACACGGCTAGTCTCATCTTCTTGCCCAACTCCTCTCCATTTGTTTGCAGCCATTGAGACGGACGCCCCACGATCTTGGCGTATCGCTGCAGCGGGATGACATCTTGTGCCCACTGCTCCACACGCAGGAACGACCTAGGGCCGGTTCTCGGCCGATCCCTGAGTTACCGGCTTGCCTGCTGGCTGCCCGAAGCACGTGGCCTCGACGATTCAAGAACGCCGGAAGGCGGATCGTAGGGGCCAAGGAGGCCCCCTGCGATCCGGTGCTCGGAGCCGAGGGCGCCTGCAAGTGCGTGCGACGCCCGAGCGGCGTTCACCAAGTCATTCCACGATCTTGAAGAACCCCGCTCATCGTGCTAGCCGGTATCCACCAGTTACCGTAGGCGTTCGGGTTGCTCGAATAGGGATCATAGTAGTGGACTTGCTGCGAATTGTTGTCGTACCCGTCACCCGCAACGTAGTGCCATATGTCGCCGCTCGACCATCCGGTCAGGTAACCGGTTGAACTGCTCATGTGAGTATCGTAGATCCAAGGGTAGCTATTGGCATAGTCCAGGCTGGCGTCGTTCATCACCTGTGTGGAAGTAGGAGCACTGAAGTTGGCATACCAATTGGTGTTAGCCCAGGCGTTCAACACCCCGGGGACGTTTGCCCAAATGGTTCCATCCTGGCTTGTGCCAAGATCGGTGGCGAGGTTGCTTTGGCTTAGCGACCTGCTCGGGTTTCTGGGATCCATCCATGCGCCCTTGTAGGCCAGCCCCATGTACGCGCTGGCTGGACCACACCAGTAACCGGTTTCTTGGGCGACAAGGTTCAGCCCTAGATTGGGGTCGGCCTGTCCTAACCGCTCGATTGTCTCCTTCGCAGGTTTGCCCTTGGCCCAGTGATCGTTAAATACCTGGACCACTTTCTCGAGCGCCGCGTAGCCGGCTTTTCCTTCGCGATAGCTGTTGAACATGCGAAACAAAGCGTCGGCTTCCGTTGCTTTCTGCTTGTTTCTGGCAGCCTCCTGGCCGGTAAGCTGCCTGGTGGGCTGCTTGTACCCTGGTGGAGTATTCGGGCCGTCCGCGTAGGCCGGCAGGGCCGCAGTCGCAAGGGTGATTGCCGATAGTAGTATAGCTAGTAGCTTGACTTTCATGTACCTTGCTCCTTTTTTGTGATCGACCGGAAGGGGCTACAGGCATCCCATGCGGTTACCGTCAACGATCACCCAGTCGGGATCCAGGATGCTCGCTCAGATGTGAGCGGCTTCAGGGAGCGTCGGTATCAGCCTCAGTTGCCCTATGTCACCTCCTTCATCAGTTGCCTCCGGTTGTGTTACAACGTGGTCGTATTCTTTCCTATCCACTCGGGCTTGCGTACTGTCAGAATTGCCAGTTTTTTACCTGTGAGAATCCACAGGTGACGGCCGGCTGAGGCCTGAGGCAACATGTGTGATCTACGGGGAGCCTCTGGCTGAGGCGCAGCCTGACCGATGCGGCCAGGGCCGCCGTCAAGAAGAAGCCCTGCTACCTGTCTAGCCAGCAGCAGCGGCTGGTGGTCTGCCGGGGTGCCAAGCGGGCTGCCATTGCTGTGGGTCATTCGATCCTCATCATCGCCTACAATCTGATCAAGAAGGGGGAGGTCCGTCGGGATCACCCCCCCCCGCCCTACGATGAGTGTCGTCGCCAACATGTAGCCCCGCGGGCCATCCAGCAGTTGCGAGCTCTCGGTTACCAGGTCACCGTCACTCCGCAGGAGGTGGCCGCCTGACCCTTGGTTTTCATACGAGACTTTAGTCGGACGTCCCGGGCTACCCCCGCTAAAGCGTCGATTCCAAGAGGTCAGCATCAGCGTGTCAAAGGATTGGGTCCAACAGGAGGGCGCGTCATGGAGACTAGTCAGCCCAGGTGCTACGACCAGGCGGCGATGCAGGCGCTATCACTTGCCCGTGAGGAGTCCCGGCGACTCGGTGACGCTGGCACGGGCAGTGAGCATTTGCTACTTGGTCTTCTCAGAGAGGACACGAGTATCGCGGGGATGATACTGAGGAACTGGGTCCCCGATCTGGAAAAAGCGCGAATTGCGGTGCAGCTAACGAAGGCGCGGCTGACGGAGATCATCCAACGGGACGCCCCTGCGGAGGCCATGCGCCTGGGCAGTGACCACATAGGTGCCGAGCACCTGTTACTGGCGTTGCTCCGTGACGACACTGGCACTGCTGCCACGGTGCTGAAGCTTCTGGGAATCGATTCCCAGGAGATTAGGGGCGGGATCCTTCGGGAACTTGGAGGGGCGCCTGCGCCGTAGGCGTATCCCCCTGAGGGAACGATCGCAGTTGCTTTGGCGAGAGCTCCCGATGCGTTCCTATCGGCTCTCTCTTTGATCTGTCGGGATCTTCGCGAAGGTCAGGATCTTTTGAGCAGGCTTACGCCTGCACCCACCTGGAGGGCGGCAAAGAGCACGGGATAGCCTATCTCCACCGGGTCCGGGTTGGCTCCGGAAAGGAGCACGCGCACCCCAGCAATCAAGAGGGTTCCGACGCCGGTGGCCAGAAGGAGGTAGCCAAACTTGTTGGGCCGCTTTCCCAGCAGATTTGGCGGCACCTTCCCACCCACCCAGTAGGCCGGCAGGTACTGGTGGTCCTGCCAGTCTATCCAATTCCCCAAGCCGTCCCGATCCTGGTTACCCGGGGGTGGCTCGCCTCTCCATTTCTTGCTCATCGCGTACTCCTAGCGGCTATGCCCGGCGGCCACCGCTACAAGGGCCTTAGCCTCCGCCAACAACCATATCATGATTCTGATACAGGCCAAAGCCTGTCAATTCGGCCGGTGTGCAGGCGCCCAACCGTGCGTACACTACGAGTGCACGGCTGAGGAAGAACATCGTCCTCGGGGTCAGCCCGGGGCGTGTGCCGTCCCCAGAAGTGGCGGTTGTGGGCCTCGCAAATTGTCGAGGCCGAGTCAAGGCCGTGGTGTTGTCCAAACGCTCATCGGAGGTAAACATGATGCTGCATCCTAGGCCGAAGCACTCACATACCGAGAGACCTCGCCCCGAAAGACCGAAACCCGGGTCTGGTGGACTCTCATCGGGTCGCGCCGCCAATTTAAGTCGCCTTGACGGAATAAGTCAGTCATTTGGTCTGTCGGTGCTATGATGTGCTTATGGCAGATGAGCAGAGCATCAAGAGAGTCTTTGAGACGCTGCACCCGGTGTTGACCGAGCGGATGCGGCGCCTGGTAGCGGCTGCCGAAGCGCAGGCCTTCGGGCGGGGTGGGGTGGCGTTGGTTGCCCGGGCTACCGGGATGGCGCGGAGTACCATCGCCCAGGGCATCAGCGAGTTGACGGTAACGCCGACGGTGGTGCCGGCCGAGCAGCGGCTGCGGCGTCCTGGTGGGGGGCGGAAGGCGCTGACCGAGCAGGACCCGACGCTGCTGCGAGACCTGGAGGCGCTGGTGGAGCCGTCCGCCCGTGGCGACCCCCAGTCGCCCTTGCGGTGGACATGCAAGAGTCTGAACAAGCTGGCGGAAGCCCTGGGAGAGAAAGGCCACAGGATCAGCGGACGCAAGGTCGGGGATCTGCTGCGAGATCTGGGCTACAGCTTGCAGGCGAATCGCAAGACCAAGGAAGGGGCGTCCCATCCCGACCGCAACGCGCAGTTCGAGCACATCAACGCGCAGGCGTTGGCCTTTCAGCAGCGAGGCCAACCTGTTATCTCGGTGGATGCGAAGAAGAAGGAGTTGGTGGGGGAATTCAAGAACGGCGGGCGGGAGTGGCAGCCGAAAGGTCAGCCAGAACTGGTGCAGGTTCACGATTTCCCGAGCCAGGCGCTGGGAAAGGCGATCCCTTATGGTGTCTACGACGTCTGGGCGAACCAGGGGTGGGTGAGCGTGGGCACCGATCACGACACGGCGGAGTTTGCCGTGGCAACGGTGCGTCGATGGTGGGAGCAAATGGGGGCACCGAAGTATCCCGAGGCGACCGAACTGCTCATCATGGCCGACGGTGGTGGAAGCAATGGCAACCGTTCCCGGTTGTGGAAGTTGGCCCTGCAGCAATTCGCTGATGAGACAGGACTGCGTGTGTCGGTCTGCCATTTTCCCCCTGGCACGAGCAAGTGGAACAAGATCGAACATCGGATGTTCTCGCATATCACTCAGAACTGGCGAGGCCGACCGCTGGTCAGTCACGAAGTAGTGGTCAGTTTGATCGGGAGCACCATGACCCCGGCTGGACTCCAGATCCGGGCGGCCTTGGACTCCACTCCCTACCCGACCAAGAAACAGGTCTCGGACGATGAGTTGGCAGGGGTCCAGATCTACCTGGACAGCTTCCACGGCGAATGGAACTACTCGATCCATCCCAGAAGCTCCATCAATTGAAGGACTTATTCCGTCAAGGATCCTAAGTGGCCGCCCGATGCTACGTGGGGGTGAGCCTCTCACTCCGTCCGAGCAGAGAGTGCTGGAACTTCTGGTGGCCGGACTGCGGAACGCCGAGATCGCCGGTGAGCTAGTCGTGTCGGTCAAGACAGTGGAGTTCCATGTCAGCAACGTGCTGTCGAAACTCGGGGCGCGTTCGAGGGCCGAGGCCATAGTCGAGGCGTACCGGCACGGTCTGCTGCCCGTGGCGGCACCTTGGGGCGATGTTTGCTGACGAAAGTCGGTCGAGGTGTGTGCACACGCAGCACGATCATGCAGGACTAGGGATTTCCCCGGTGACGTGTCGGCACAGGAAGACAATACATCTCCTGCCACCAATTTTGTGGGCGAGCACAGAGAAGAGGAGGTACCAGGGTGGTCAAAGCAAGACTGGCATCAATGGTCGTAGGGCTGGTCCTACTCGCGGGGCTAGTCCCAGGGACCGCCATCGGATCGGAGTCCCGGGCACCTGCATCATCAGGGGTGACACCTGAGGAAATCCAGGCGTTCGTGGATGGAGTCTACGGGGGAAAGATCTCCTCACCAGAAGTCATGGCCTTCCACGCCAGGTTGACCCAGTCGGAGAAGGAAACGCTTCTGGAGAAGTCCGCCGCGAAAGTTGGCATGTCACAGAAGGACCTGGCAGCGCTCAAGCGATCGGCGAGCACGGGCAAGCCGAAGGCGGCGCCTACCCTCAGCCCCCTCGGTGCGGCCTCGACATCTCTCCCCTGGAGCGGCTCCATCGTTCTTGCTAGCTATGACGGCTACAGTGAAAGGTGCTTCGGTAGCTACTGGTATGCGGACGCCAATGCTGACGGTGATCCGTCGGATATGGATTATGTGGACAACATACCCTGTGCCTGGAATGACGTCAGTCTTCTCAACTGGTACAGCGATGACGCCATAGTGCTGAACGGGCTGATGCTAGCCTACGGGGCCGATCTCAGCGGCTTCAGCTCCTCGTACGACTGGATGCGTCTCGTGATCGGAGATCGGGCGGCAGACCTGCTGTGCGGCGGGATGGACAGGGTGAAGAACGGGTTGTACCTGTGGTAGAGTGACTTGTATGCGCTGGCTGGGCGAGCGCTCGCCCAGCCAGTTCGCTCTGGGAGTGCTTCGCACCCACTCCGTCATTACGTGGAGGTCCACAAGTGTGTCACGAAGAGGTTTGGCCGCTATCCTCGGTGTGGGTGGGCTCATAGTAACGTGGGTCCTACTGTTCATAGTCGTTGCTGCGGTGACTGAGGCCTGGATGGTTCCATGGGACGTGCGCCCGGGGAGGCCACCCATCGGAACCGCGGCACGTGCACTCAACGATTTCTTCGAGACCTCACCTGGAAGCAACGTCCCGGCGGCTATCCTGGTCACAGCGAGCGCAGTGCTATTTGTCATCAGGGCAGCCCTTTCGGCTGATCGTTCGAGAGTACCCTGGGTATTTGCTGGACTTAACCTGGGTTTCATGTTCTTCGGAATCCCCCTGGCCGCGGCGGCCCATCTGGTGCCGTATCTCTGGTTGCCGCAACCACGGCCGGAGCCAGATATCGGGTATCACCTCGAATGGCCATCCATAATGTCGCTCCTGGTGTTCGAGGGGCTGCTGCTGTGGGCGCAGTGGAGGTTCTCGTCCCCAGTTCGCTCACAGCCGATTGCTGATAGCTGACACGTTATCCGATAATCGCGTCTTCCTCGCCGCCTTCGGAGAAACCGTTGCCGCCGTAGTGCTCTAAGGCTTGCTGCCGCAGGGCCAGCAACCCGCTGCTCCGCTCGACTGGATAGGGCTTTGGGGAGACCAGGGCGTGGTACTCCTCCGGCAGTTGTGCAAGGTTTCGGCTCGCGAGCTCCCAGATCTCCGAGAGGGGAGGCAGCGCACCGGGCGTGACCTCGCCGTGGCGTATTACCGTCTTGAGTAGCCGGTTTCCGCTGTCCGGCTTCGGCTCATCCCACAGTTGGATGACGTCCCGCTCGAAGCGATCGATTCTGTAAACCTCTTTCTTCCCCGGCCAGGTGCTTTTCTCGCCGGCCACCTTGATCTTGGGTCGATCCCTGGGGTTGTCGTCCTCATACCATACCAGCTTGTACACCGCGCCCAGGGCACTCCCAGGAACGTTGTGGTCCACTGACCCGGCGCCCACTCCTATGCTGGTGCCAACCCCAAAGCCATCGACAGGGGCTCCCTGGGCGATGAGGTCGGCGATCTTGAACTCGTCGAGGTCTGAACTGGCGAGGATTCGCACTTCGGGCATGCCCGCCTCATCCAGTACCTTGCGCACATACCTGGTTCCCTCCAGCAGATCGCCGCTGTCCAGCCGAACCGCCGTGAGGGTGTGGCCCATCCGGTCCTGATACTCCCTGGCCACCTCCACCGCCGTGTAGGCCGCCTCGTGAATGTCGTAGGTGTCCAGCAGTAGCGTATAGCGATTGAAGCTCTCTGCCACCGCGGAAAATGCCTCGCGCTGGGTCTCGAAGAGCTGTACAAGTGCGTGCGGTATGGTTCCGGTTGCGCGGAGGCGGAACTCGTAGGCGGCGTCCAGAAATGACGTGGTGGTGCAGCCCCCGATGTAGGCCGAGCGGGTTACCACGTATGGCGACTGCGCCCGCCGGAACGCGAAGTCAGAGACCGGTTTGCCCCGAGCCGCGTGGACTATTCGCGCAGATTTTGTGGCAATCAGGGTGGAGAGGCTCACGGTGTGGAGAAGGCCGGACTCCAGCAGTATCGCCTCCTGGAAGGGTGCCGTGACTCTCAAGAGCGGTTCATGAGGGAAGGCTATGGAGCCCTCTGGCATGGCGCGAATCTCGCCGGTGAAGCGGACTCCCCGAAGGTGCTCCAGAAAGCGCGGGTCGTAGTCGCGGATCTGGCCCAGGTAGCGGATGTCCTCGTCCGTGTAACGGAAGCGAGTGGCGAACTCCACGGCCATCTCCAGGCCGGCAACTAGCATATAGGAGCCAAGGAATGGCGCGGTGCGGGCGTACAGGTCGAAGGTCGCGAGACCGTTTCGCCCCGTTCGCCAGCTGATGTAAGCGGCATCGGGGTGGTACAGGTCGGTCATCAGGCCCGGATGCCGGCCCAGGAAGGATGGATCCAACTTCTGCCTCCGAAGAGGGGTCGGGGGCAAGGGGCAGGCGCCTGCCCCCCGATCCGTGACCCCAGTCTGTCGGAACTCTATACCGCGCTCGCGAGCGGCGTCAAGGGCACGACCCTTGATGTACAATACCG
>JAJYKO010000578.1 GCA_021788565.1 Chloroflexota bacterium | reverse complement strand
ACCGGCAACCCCGCCACCGTCACGAGGGTGTTGCGCAGGTCGCGGAAGAAGAGGAAGACGACCATGGCGGCCAGAATGCCGCCCATCAGCAGCGAGAGCTGCACGTCGCTGATGGACTCGCGAGTGAACGTGGACTGGTCGAAGACTATACCGAAGCTCAGCTCGGGATACTGGCGCTGGATGCTCTTGAGCGCTGCCTGGATGGTTTCGGCAACCCTGACGGTGTTGGTACCCGACTGCTTCTGCACGACGACCAGGATGCTATCGTTGCTATTCAGCCGCGTGTAGGATCGCACGTCGGCCTGAGACAGTGAGATGCTCGCCAGATCCTTGAGCTTGACAGTGCCGCCCTGTGGGGTGGAAACGGGGATATCGCCAAGCTGCTGCAGGGACGTCGCCTTAGCCGTGGTGCGAACCAACTGTTCTTGCGCCGGCCCCTCGTTGACCCGCCCCGCCGGCATGTCTATGCTCTCGCCACGGATTGCCTGGCTGAGCTGCTGAATCGAAACCCCGTGGGACTGAAGCTGGTTTAGGCTCGTGTCGACGTGGACCTGCCCCACCGTTCCGCCCAGCACCAACACGGAGCCGACCCCGTCTAGCTGCTCGATCTGCTGTTTAAGCTGGTTGTCCACGAGCGAGCGCAGTTCCTGCGGTGAGCGGCTGCCGGACGTGTCGGCCACGGCGAAAGCCAGAACAGGGATGGCCGCGGTGTCGGTCTTCTGGATCAGCGGATCCTGGATGTCGGCTGGGAGTGTGTTACGGATCAGCCCGATCTGGTTGCGCACCTCCTCGGCGGCCGACTTGATGTCGACATCCGAGTTGAACTCCACGGTCACCGTGGACACGCCTTCCGTGGACGACGATCGAACCGTCTTGACGCCACTTATGGAGCCTACGATGTCCTCGATCGGCTTGGAGACAGATCGCTCCACCTCTGTTGGGGAAGCGCTTGCGTACGCGGTGGTTATAGTGATGGTCTGCAGGGACACGTCCGGCATCAGCTCCAGGCCGAGCCTCGAGTAAGAGATCAACCCGACCAGCACCACCGCGACGACCAGCATCGTGATGAAGACAGGCTGTCGAATCGATAGGTCGGATAGCCACATCTTCTGGGCGCCGCTCGATACCCCGGCTACCGGCCCCTCGGGGCCCCGACCATTTGAACCCACATTGGCCAAGTGGTTGTTTTCGGGTGCATGTTCAGCCATCCTTGGCTTCCTCCCTCGAAGCGCGACCGCAATGACATCGGTGTCGTGAGAAGAACGAGCCGTGAGAATTCGGCGACCAGATCTATTGGGGCAGTCTACTGGTGCGCGAATGGGCAGTCAAATTGGCGACACTCCCGCGCGCGGCGAACGCGAGCAGATCCGGCAAATTCATATTGCCTTATAGCCGCGGGCTTTACGCCAGCGCGTACCTGTTGGGGAGAGTCCAACGCCCTCACGCGGACGCGCCTCGTGGAGGGCTTGGCAGTAGCGACCAGCGTGGCGCCAGGGCCCGAAGGGCGCGGCTGCGATGGCGACTGGAAGCAGATGCACCAGTCAGCGAACTGCTTCCCCGTGGGGCTTCCGGAGGAGGGTCTCGGCAGCTACCAGAGATGCAGGTTGGGGCCGGCGAACCGGCCCCAACCTGCGGAGGATACCGCCCTCCTATTCCTGTGTGAAGGCGTTGGTCATGTCGGTACCCGGAAGATCGTTGGGTCTATCCACCCACCCAGGCTTAGCCGGATTGTACTGGTGATAGAAGATGCTGCCGTTGGCCTGGGCGTCCAGGTCGGGCGGCAAATTCATGCCGGTTATGATCGCCTTCAGGTAGTCGGCCAGTAGCAACCCCTGAGTGTAGCCGTTGGTGGCGTCGTAGTGCATGATCCCCCGCTGGAAGCGGAGGTACACGAAGTTCGAGTTGGTGGGATCGGCCATCGGCTTACTGGTCGGCACCCCCCAGATCTCCAGGTTCAGCAACGGCAGCAGGTTCGGGTCGCCGCCCCCGTTGGGGTAGGCATCCTGCATCGTGACCGTGTTGACGAACGTCTGGTAGAAGTTGACGTTCATCCCGTTGAACTGGTTCGGGGCGTTGTTCTGCACGAATGCCTGCACGTTGGCGGCGTAGTTCGGGCTGCCAGGCACCGGCGCGGAGGCCGCCATGGACGGATCGGGAGCCGGGAAGGTGCTTCCATTTATCTTTGTGTAGGGCATCAGTCCCGGGTCCAAAATGTTCATCGTGCGCGGACTACCGTCCGGTGCGAGCTGCATGATCTCCCTCTGGAAGAACTGCGTTGTGAAGCCCAGGAAGGTGAAGGTGCGGGAGACCGGGTAGCCGAAGGTTCGGATGCCACCGCGCTTATTGAAGTAGTCCCAGAAGGTGTCGTTGTCGATGCGGTAGCCGGTCTGTGCGAAGTAGCGGTTGTCATGCGGCACCACTGGCGCGGGCTGCGGGGTCGCGGTGGGCCCTGGTGTGGCCGTGCTCGGCACTGGTGTTGCCGTCGCCGTCGCCGTTGCCGCGGGGGCTGCCAGGCCCGTTGCCCGGGCTATCTTGTTGCCTGCCTGCTCCGTGAAGTACACGTTGCCGGAGGCATCCACCGCGATGCCAAAGGGAGTGCTTCCAGGCGTCGGAGATCCGTACTCGGTGACCTGTCCATTCAGAACGCGGCCGATGATGTTGGCAGCGGACTCCGTGAACCAGACTCCCCCCGCCTTGTCTACCGCTACCGACATGGGATTGGAGGAGCCGGTGGGGATGTTGATCTCGGTAAAGACCCCCGTGGGAGTCATTTCTCCGATCTTGTTACCCGCGTATTCGGCGAACCAGACGTTGCCCGAGGCGTCCAGGGCGATCCCAGTCGGCTGGCTGCCCGACGTCGGTATTCCAAACTCGCTGAACACCCCGGCTTGGCTCATTCTGCCGATCCGGTTGCCGTTTCGTTCGGTGAACCAGATGTTACCTGAGGGGTCGATCACCAGCCCCCATGGCTGTGCATTCGAGGTAGGAATCGAAAATTCGCTGAATGCTGACCCGGAGAGCCGGCCGATCTTGTTGCCGGCGGACTCCGCAAACCAGACGTTGCCTGCCGCATCCACGGCGATGCCCCTCGGCTGGCTGCCCGATGTCGGGATGTTATCCTGGCCCATCTGCCCGCCGCTGGTCATATTGCCGATCTTGTTGCCTGCCGCCTCGGTGAACCAGGCGCGCCCGGTCGAGTCCACGGCTATGCCCCAGGGCTGGCTGGACGCCGTTCCCACACCAAACTCCTGGAAGTTGCCGTTCGGGTCCATCCTTCCGATGTTGTTCGCCGACAGTTCTGTGAACACCACATTGCCCGAGCTGTCGATCGCCAGGTTTGTGGGCTGACTGCCTGAGGTGGGAACACCAAACTCAGTGATGTTGGCCTGGGCTCCTACCGTGACGGCCATGAAGATCGCTGCCGCGCTGATCGCTCCCGCGATTGCCACGCTGCGCTTCCAGGCGTTTTCGATTCTGAATCGCATCGTTCGTTCCATCTCCTTGCTGTGCTGAAATTGCTCCGCTGAGCTCTGCTGAAATTGCTCCGCTGAAACTTCCAACCGTTGGAGTCTCGCACCGCCGACATAACAATCAACGCTCGTACGCCCCAAAAGTTTCACCGCGACTGACAGAGACCCGTGGGAAGCTGTCGCCGGTGGAGCGCATCTCACCGCCGGCTGTGTTACCCCTGCCTGAGAAGAAGCGACGAGGCTAGTCCTGAGCCCCTGCGCCAATCCCTGCAAGTTACGGCCCAGGCTCACCAAATGCAATTCTCTTGTCCGGCTCTTCGGGTGTCACATCGAGCTCTGCCGGGCGTAGAATAGCCGTGCTCGGAGACAGCTCGTGACCGTAACATACCCCCAGTAGGAGGATAAGGAATGACGCTGCAGGACCAGGTTGCTCTTGTCACGGGATCGGCCACAGGAATGGGGCGAGCCACGGCTCTCATGCTTGCCAAACAGGGCGCCCACGTGGCGGTGAACTACACAAAGTCCGAAGCAGAGGCCAGGGAGACCGCTGCGGCGATCGAGGCCATCGGCCGCAAGGCACTCCTGGTGCGCGCCGACGTGTCCGACGATCGGCAGGCTTCCGGCATGGTCGAGGAGATCGTGAAGACCTTCGGCCGCCTGGACATCCTCGTAAACAATGCCGGCACCACAGTCTTCGTGCCCTTCAAGAACCTGGACGAGTTGACCGAGGAGATATGGGATCGGGTCCTTGCCGTCAACGTGAAGGGGACCTTCTTCTGCTCCCGTGCCGCCGCGAAGGTGATGCTTTCCCAGGGAAGCGGCTGCATAGTCAACGTCGCTTCCACCGCCGGCCTCCATGCCTCCGGCTCCTCCATCGCCTACGCGGCCTCGAAAGCGGCCGTGATCAGCATGACCAAGACGCTGGCCCTCGCCCTGGGGCCGTCCATCCGGGTGAATGCCGTCGCGCCTGGTTTTGTCAACACACGGTGGAATACGGATCGGCCGGAGATGCTCTCGATGGTGGAAGAGCGGGCCGCTCTGCAACGATATGGCGAACCGGAAGACGTGGCCGAGGTGATCATGGCGCTGATAACCAGTGCCGCGTTCGTTACTGGGCAGGTTATACCCGTCGACGGCGGCCAGTTCCTGGCCTGATAGCAGAGCCCAGCCACAATCCACCTGACGGCCCTGGAATCGACGCTTCAGCGGGCTGCGTCCCGATACGACCGACTGAAAACTCGATTCCAGG
>JAJYKO010000577.1 GCA_021788565.1 Chloroflexota bacterium | reverse complement strand
CGGCTCTCTGACCCTGGGCGCTGCCGCTTACTAGTCCCGTTCACCGTCTTTGAATAGTGAATTGCTCGAAGTATATTACACGCCTCCGGTTTTGTCCACATCCGAGATGCTCGCCCGAATCCGTGAGATCCATGGGAGGGGGGAGGGGGCACCTTGGAAGCAAGTTGCTCCCATTTGGGCTGGAGCGGGACATCTTGGGGCGGCTGGCGGCGGGATCGGTCGGGTCCTGCCGATTTCGGGAAGTTACGGGGCCTGTTTGGGCCTCCACCGGGCTCATCGACGCGGGTAACGTTACGGCTTCCACGCCATCTTTCAGGGTAGCCGGCCGCCCTCTTCACCTGTGGATTATGGGCTTGGCATCCTCCTCATCTTGCGGGAATGGAGCCCTTCCGGGACAATGGACACCACGGAGGTGGCAAGAGGATGCGTCGCAAGGATGTCCCCGGGGTGCTCGGTGTCGAGCTGTCCCCTGGTCTGGAGGAGAGCACAACCCCTTATGCCGGAGTCTCCCTGCTGATAGAGTTGATGCGCCGCTGTGGGGTGGATACAGTCAGTAACCGGGTGTTGGCTGCCAAGAAGGGGCTATCCGCTGGGCAGATGGTGGAGTGCTTTGTCGTGCTCAGTGCCCTGGGCGGGGAGTGCCTGGAGGACTTCGCCATACTGCGCCGGGATCTGGGATTGGAGGCGCTGTTGGGGTACAGGCCGGCCGCGGTGGAGACGGCGCGGCAATACCTGGACCGGTTCCACGACGAGAAGCTGCTGGAGGGGCGTCCTGAGCAGGGGGCGTTCGTGCCCATGGAGCCATCGGGGCTGGCGGGGCTGGGGGTGGTGAACGGGCAGGTGATCCGGAACTACGTGGGCGTCATGGCGCCGGGGAGGGAAGTGACCCTGGATGTGGATGCCCACCTGGTCCCGACAACCAAGCAAGAGGCGCTCGTGTGCTACGAGGGATATCCGGCCTACCAGCCGCTGCTGGTGGACTGGGCGGAGACTCATCTGGTGCTGGCCGATGAGTTCCGTGATGGGAACGTGCTGGCGGGTCACGGGATCAAGGAGTTGGTAGACAGGGCATACCAGGCGCTGCCCGCGGGGGAGTGGCGGGTGAGGGTGCGATCCGACTCCGCGGCCTACCAGTGGGATGTGCTGGACCACTGGAACGAGCGTGGCTGGCAGTTTGCCGTCAGCGCCGATATGAGCCAGCAGTTGCGGGCGGAGATCGGCAAGCTGGCACCCGGGGATTGGCATTACTGGGCGAGGGAGGCCGGCGGGAAGGTGAGGGAGTGGGCTGAGGTGGCCTACGTGCCCTCGCGCAAGGTCGAGAGCAAGACCGCGCCGGTATACCGGTACGTGGCGGTGCGAGTGCGCTCCGCCCAGGGAGTGCTGATCGACGATGGGTCCGATGTGGAGGACGTGCGCCACTTCGCGGTGGTGACGAACCGGTGGGACCTGGACGGGCAGACCCTACTGCAATGGCACCGGGGCAAGGCTGGGACGATAGAGCAGGTGCACCGGGTGATCAAGGATGAGCTGGCGGGAGGGGTGTACCCCAGCGGGAAGTTCGGGGCTAACGCCGCCTGGCTGAGGCTGCAGGTGCTGACCTACAACCTGCTGGAACTGCTGAAGGCCGCGGCCCTGGCACCTGAGTTGCGCCATGCCAGGCCCAAGCGGCTGCGCTTTCTGGTATTCACCCACATGGGCAAGCTGGTGAGCCACGCTGGGCAGAGGATGATGAAAGTGGCGAGGGAGCTCTTCGAGAAGCTGCTGGAGCCACCGAGGGCCAGGATACGGCTCCTGGCCTGGTCAGCAAGCTGACGACCGGCCTGCTCCCTTCATGCTTGAACTTTCCCTGAGCCTATTCCGGTAACTGGGCGGCGTAGCCGTGTCCAATGCCTTCCCTGGCCGGCCTCCTCCACCCTGGATAGCCCTGCCGAGGCCAGTGCGACGCCGGCTGGCCCGCCATCCACACCCCGCGATACCGCGATTTCGAGCACACAGCCGCCGGAACTCCCTCGCAATGCCCCTGTCTCGTCCTCCTCAAACCCCCCGAAACCACCAACTCACGGATTCGGGTGCTCGGATGCTCGGCTGCCAGGTAAGGGAGTTCTCGAAGCCAATCGCTATCTGGTAGTATCAGGAAGCCGCGTCCTCCGGCGCGTATGGCGAAATACTTTCCATCATGAAACCACCCGAGCAACCAAGAAGGGAGAGAGAAGCAGTGTCCCAACTGATCGACCTCAGCCATCCGATCTCGGAGGAGATGTCGCCATACCCGGGATTCCCTCCCCCGCGCATAGGGGCACTCTGGACCCACGAAAAATCCCTGTCACATTATGACGGCAAGGCTGAATTCCTCATCAGCCTGTATGAGATGGTTGGGAGCCTTGGCACCTACATGGACAGCCCCCTTCACCGCTACCGGAAGGGCATGGACCTCTCTCAGATCCCGTTAGGGAAGATTGCCGACCTCCCCGGCCTCGTGGTGGACGCCCGTGGCGAATCCGGTCGGGGACTGGGCACGAAGTTGCTGGCTGGGCTGGAGCTGGCCGGACGAGCAGTCCTGTTTCGCACGGATTGGTCGGAGCAGTGGGGAAAGCCTTCCTACTGGGAGCCGGCACCCTTTCTAACGGCTGACCTGTGCCAGGCCCTGATCGCTCGGGGGGCCGCCCTTGTCGGCGTGGACTTCTGGAACATCGACGACACCGACGACCTTTCGCGTCCGGCCCACACCGCGCTCCTGGCCGCAGAGACCCCGATTGTCGAAAACGTGACCAATCTCGCGGTGTTGCCGGCAACCGGCTTCCGCTTCCACGCAGCCCCGCTGGCATTTGTTGGCGGCGCCTCTGTCAGCGTGAGGGCTTACGCAGTAGTCTGATGAGGACTGAGGACTGAGGCGGAATTGTCCCGCTCAGTCCTCACCGCTCAGTCCTGCCCACGCACCAGGTCAGGCAGCTTTTCTGCCAGGGGTCCGCCCCGTGCTGCCCTTTGCGGCGTCCACCAGCCTGCTGCCGGGGCTGAACGTTGGTCGCTGGCTGGCCGGGATCTCCATCTCCTCGCCGGTCCGCGGATGCCGGCCCTTGCGGGCAGCGCGCTCAGCGACCTTGAAGGTTCCGAAACCGGTGATGCGCACGTCCTCACCACGCTGGAGTGAATTGGTGATGGCGTTGATGAAGGCGCCCATGACCTTTTCGATCTGTCTGTTGGTCATGCCGGTCTCGTGGCAGACTTCGGACACCAGCTCCTGCTTCCCTACCGTCTTCCGCGTTGTTGCCATGGCAGTGCTCCTTTTCCATTTGCATGGATGAACAGGCGACAGGTATTCTGCCGCCCGGCTGTAGGATGTAGCATAGCGCGTGCCCAAATATCGACGGCTGTAGGGCAAACCGCGGGGAGGCAGCAGTGGGGCCAAATTCAGGACTGAGTGCTGAGTGGAGGACCCAGGACTGATGACTGATAGCCGGCGGCTGATAGCTTGAAAGCTACCCGCGTCGGCGGAACATATCCAGAAACCTGTCTTCGTACTCCTTGAAGACACCCCAGCGGTCGAGTTCTCGCTTCAACTCGGTCGGGTTGACTTCACCCCGGGCGACCCCCGCGAACAGCTCCTCGATCCGCGCCCTCGCGGCCCTGGGCAACCCGCGCTCCATACCCAGCAGCCCACCCTGCGACAATTCGGCCACGTTCCGTCCGAGGGAGGAGACCGTCAGCTCGAACATGAACTTCATCAAAGAGATATCCCACAGGTGGTCAACGCCGCGGATGACGGCGGAGAGGTTCTTCCCCTCCCGGTCCAGTTCGTCCGCCAGACGGGCCGTCACCGTCGCGACGGGATCGGAGACTATGCTGGTCTCCTCAAGATCGTTGCGATAGGAGTACATCAACCCCGGGGAATCCGCGCCGAACGTGTCGTTCAGGTAGCTGGCGTACTCTTCTCCGTGCTCGAATCCGCGGAAGAGGTTCAGCAAGTAGAAGGGCGTGACGATCTGGGGGCGCTCAGCGGTAACCGTGCCACGGCGAACCACCGTTTCCCGGCTCTCCCCCAGGAACTCGTCGTAAACCGGCTCAGTGACCATGTAATAGGTAATGGAGGTGATCCCGAACGTAGCCAGTGCTTGCCGGGGGTGACGTAGAACCTCGGTTTGCTCGGTTGCCTGTCTGATTATCTCTGGGTCCAGGGGCATACTAACACCTACACGAGCGATTACTTGCTCCACAGAAGTAGGATATAGCCCCACTCTTCCTCGCGCAAGGAGCGGCTGGTAGACAATTCGCGCCACCTGGACACCGAGACCCTCGCCGAATCTCCACGCTATGTGCGCCTGATCGCCTTCTACCACGACGGCGGCCGCGGGAAATTCGTGAGAAATCCCTCAAAAAGGGCATCAACGAGTATTGACATAAGTACCCGGTGCCCTTATACTGTCGCAGATAAAGGTTAGGCAGCGAGGCTGGGCGTCGTGAGACGCCGAATGGGACCCCGTGAATAACGGAGTGGCGAGGTAAAACCGAGTGCGGTTGTGTAGCTCCTAACGCTTTATTCCTCCAGGGGGCTACCTGGCAGGTCCTGCGCTACTAAGCCGGGATCTGCGGTAAATGGCGAGGGACGCTGAAAAGACTTGTCCCTCGCCATTATCGCTATCTGGGGCCGGCGTCCGCGCTACTTGACACGAATACCCCCTACAGGTATAGTCTCAGTAAGATTCTGTCATCGTTTCGGGAGGG
>JAJYKO010000004.1 GCA_021788565.1 Chloroflexota bacterium | reverse complement strand
ATCTGGAGGGCGGCAATCTCGTCCCGGTTCTCCTCGATGAAGTTCCGGAAGCTCTCCACCGTGGACCTGGCCCTCTCCGTGTCCGCCGCGCTGAAGCCCGCCTCTACGACCGTGTCCACGCTCACACGGTCGATGGTCTGCTCGTTCCGCTGCTGTATCTCGACGAGCCTGTTCCTTAAGGCCGGATTGTCGAAGGGCCTGACGGCGCGCTGGAGCAGCTCGGCCGCAGCCCGGGCTACCGCCTCCTCCGTTGGCAGCTCGGAGCCGGTCTTCGCCTTCGCTGCCTCGGCGTGCTTATCGGGGTCGATGGCGTCGAGGAGCGCGTTGGCGAGGTCCCTCGGCGTCCTGCCGCCGCTCGCCACCTGGACGGCCTGTCGGTCCTCCTCGCCCATGGCCTGCTCCAGGCGGGCCAGCCGTCCCGCGAGGGAGCTGAGGGTGTCGTCGTCGTGGCTGCCCAGGGCCACAGACTCCACGAGGCGCTTGAACGAGACCGAGCGCTTCCGCTCCAGGGTCTGGGTGTCCATCTTCTCCCCCTCGACCACCCCGACGGCGTCCACCAGGATGAAGCGGTCCTTGATGTCCGCGTCGGGGGTGACCATCTTGAGGTCGGTGGGGTTGATGACCCGAGTGCCGCGGCCCATCATCTGCTCGAAGAGCACCCGCGATTTTACAGGCCGCATGAACAGCAGCACCTCGATGGGCTTTATGTCGGTGCCGGTGGCTATCATGTCCACCGTCACGGCGACGCGGGGCTCGTAGTTGTTTCGGAACCTGGCTATCAGGTCCTCGGCCTTAACACCCGTGACGAGGTAGGTTATCTTCTGGCAGAACTCGTTGCCCTTGCCGAACTCCTCCCTGATGATGCGGACGACGTCCTCGGCGTGGCTGTCGTCCTTGGCGAAGACGAGGGTCTTGGGCACCTCGTGGCGGTCGGGGAACATCTCGGTGAACAGCTTCTCCTTGAAGGTCCTGACCACCGTGCGTATCTGGTCCTCGGCCACCACCGAGCGGTCCAGCTGGTTGGCCCCGTACTCCAGCCCCTCGTCCAGCTGCTCCCATCGCACGGCCCGCGTCGTCCTATCGCGCCTGTCCACGTAGAAGCCCGCCTCGACCATGCTCCCCTTCTCGGTGATCTCGGTGCGGATGCGGTAGACCTGTCCGTCCACGTTGACGCCGTCGGCCACCGCCCGCTCCCGCGGGTACTCCATCACGAGGTTTCGGTTGAAAAAGCCGAGGGTCTGCTTGGAGGGGGTGGCCGTGAGCCCGACGAGGTAGGCGTCGAAGTACTCCAGCACCTGGCGCCACAGGTTGTAGATGCTTCGGTGGCACTCGTCGGTGACCACGAAGTCGAAGAACTCCACGGGGAGCCTCGGGTTGTAGGCGACGGTCTTCGGCTCGGCGGAAGCGGTCCCGACGAGGTCGAACTGGGAGCCCTCCTCGTTCTCCTCGGCGTACTCGGTCTCGTCCCTCAGGATGGAGTAGAGCCGCTGGATGGTGGTGACCACGACCTTGTTCACGGGGTCGATGGAGTTGGAGGTGAGACGTTGGGCGTTGTAGAGCTCGGTGAACTTGCGGCCGTCGTCGGGGGTGACGTACTGCTGGAACTCCTTGATGGCCTGGCGGCCCAGGTTGGCCCTGTCCACCAGGAAGAGAACCCTGCGTGCCCCGGCGAACTTGATGAGACGGTAGATGAAGGAGATGGCGGTGACGGTCTTGCCCGACCCGGTGGCCATCTGGACGAGGGCGCGGGGCCTGTCGTCGGCGAAGGAGCGCTCCAGGTTGGAGACGGCCTCGACCTGGGCGGGCCAGAGCCCCGTGGCGACCAGGGGCGGCATCGCGAGGAGGCGTGCCCGCAGGCTCTCCCGCTGCTGCACCCACTCCAGCAGCGTCTCGGGACGGTGGAATGCGAAGACAGGTCGGCTCCGAGGCGTGGGGTCGAGCGTGTTGGTGAAGAGGGTCTCGACGCCGGTGCTCTCGTAGCTGAAGGGGAGGGGTCTCCGCCATGCCGCGAAGGTTTCCGCTATGCCCGAGCTGTACTTGGCCGACTGCTCTGCGACGCCGCTGAGGGTGGTGCCGGCGGCCTTGGCCTCCACGACGCATATCATCTTCCTGGCGGCGAAAAGCAGGTAGTCGGCGGGGCCGGCCTTCGTCGGGAACTCGCGGACGGCGACGCCGACGGACGCGCCGAGGTTGAGGTCGTCGCGGTCCTGGACGGTCCAGCCGGCGGTCTGAAGGAGCCGGTCGATGTTCTCGCGGGCAAGGGCCTCGGGCGTGGGCAAGGGCGGCTCTCCTGCGGGCGAACTTCGCGGATGGGACGGATGCGGAACGGGGCAATGGTATGCCGTGACCGCCCGGCGGTCAACTTCCCTCTTGCTTCGGATGGCATACGGCATCCTGCTAGGGCTGATGACTGCGAGGCGGTTCTTTCAGCTGCCCAGCTTCAGGACGGCCATGAAGGCTTCTTGCGGGATCTCCACGTTGCCCACCCGCTTCATCCGCTTCTTGCCCTCGGCCTGCTTCTCCAGCAGCTTCCGCTTGCGGGTGATGTCACCGCCGTAGCACTTGGCCAGCACGTTCTTCCGCATGGCGCTGATGGTCTCGCGGGCGATCACCTTGCCCCCGATTGCCGCCTGAATCGGCACCTCGAACAGCTGGCGGGGGATCAGCTTCCGGAGCTTGAACACCAGCTCCCGACCCCGCGCGTAGGCGTTGTCCGCGTGAGTAATTAAGGAGAGGGCGTCCACAGGAACGCCGTTCACCAGCACGTCAAGCTTGACCAGCTTGGATTCCCGGTATCCCTCGTAGGAGTAATCCAGGGAGGCGTAGCCCTGGGTGCGCGACTTCAGCTCGTCGTAGAACTCCACCAGCAGCTCGGATAGCGGGAGGTCGTAGTTGATCAGCACCCGCTGCTCGTCCAGGTAGTCCATCTTCACGAACTCCGAGCGCCGGTGCTGCATCATCTCCATCACCGTGCCGATGTAGCGGGTGGGCATGATGATGGTGATGCGGACCCAGGGCTCCTCCATCCAGGCTATCTCGCCCGCATCGGGCAGCTTGGAGGGACTGTCCACGGTGAGCTCGCGGCTGTCCGTGGTGAACACCCGGTACTCCACACTGGGAGATGTCACCAGCAGGTCTACGCCGTACTCCCTCTCCAACCGCTCCTGGATAATCTCCATGTGGAGCATCCCCAGAAAGCCGCAACGAAAGCCGAAGCCGAGAGCCACGGAGCTCTCCGGCTCGTACACGAGCGACGCGTCGTTCAGCCGAAGTTTGTCCAGGGCATCGTGCAAGGCGCCGTAGTCCTCTCCCACCACCGGGTAGAGGCCAGCAAACACCATCGGCTTGATCGGCCGGTATCCGGGGAGTGGCTCATCGGCAGGGTCGTCCACGCGGGTGAGGGTATCCCCCATCTCGATCTCCCGCACGTCCTTGAGGCCCGTGGCCACGTAGCCCACCTCGCCCGTTTCCAGCCGCTCGACGGCGGAGAGGGATGGGCGAAAGATGCCCACCTCCAGGCATTCCAGGGTCCGGTCGGCGGCCATCATCTTCAGCCGGTCGCCCGCCGCGATGAAGCCGTCCACCACACGGACGTAGCAAATGACGCCCTTGTAGGGGTCGTAGTGGGAGTCGAAGATCAGCGCCCGCAGCGGCCGGCGGTGGCTCCCCCTGGGAGGCGGAATCCGGTGGACGACCGCTTCGAGGATCTCCGGCACGCCCGTGCCCTCTTTGGCGGAGGCGAAGATCACCTCGGCGGCCGGCAGCCCCACCTCTTCTTCGATCTGTTTCGCCACCTTCTCCGGGTAGGCGCTGGGAAGGTCGATCTTGTTGACCACCGGGATGATGGTCAGGTCGTGCTCGAGGGCCAGATAGACGTTGGCCAGGGTCTGTGCCTCGACGCCCTGCGTGGCGTCGACCACCAGCAGCGCCCCCTCGCAGGCGGCGAGGCTACGGGACACCTCGTAGGTGAAGTCCACATGACCCGGGGTGTCGATCAAGTTGAGCTCGTACTGGGCGCCGTGGGAATCGGTGTAGCTCATCCTGACGGCCTGCGCCTTGATGGTTATGCCCTTCTCGCGCTCCAGGTCCATGGAGTCCAGCACCTGAGAGGTCATCTGGCGCGGGTCTATCGTTCCCGTGCGCTCCAGCAGCCGATCGGCGAGCGTGGACTTGCCGTGGTCTATATGGGCTATTATGCAGAAGTTCCTGATCCTGTCCTGGTTAGCCAACGACGTGCGTACCTCACCCTTCGGAAAGAGACGGGGGGATTCGCTAGATACTTTAACCTGTGCGTCGAGATATCCGCAAGGGCGGCCGTCGTGCGGGCAAGCTGTTGTTGATATACTAGGGTTGCTAATCGAGGAGGTGCTGCCAATGTTGAGGGGTGTACATCACATCGCGTACGTGGTCGCCGACATGGACAAGATGGTGGAGATGCTGGACCGTGTATTCGGGATGAAGCCAAATCGCCGTCTGGACGTGCCGCAATCCGGACAGGAGGTGGCGCTCTTCGAGCTGCCGGACGGGGGCACGCTGGAGGTGATCCGGCCGCTCCACGAGAACACCATCTGGGCGGAGTTCCTGCGGAAGCATGGCGGCGATGGGATCCACCACATCGGCTACGCAGTGGACGGGATCGACGACAGGCTGAAGGATCTTGCGGCTGCTGGCGTGGAGTTGATCGACGATAGGTCCAAAGTGAGCGGCGTGGGATGGACGGTGGGGAGCGTGGATCCGAAGAGCACCAACGGCCTCTGGTTCCAGTTGGTCCAGCCGTAAGCGACAGACGCGCGGGGCGGGCGTCGCGGGCAGCAAGTACCACGGTGACATGTGGGAGCCTGTCATTTTGAGCTGGAGCGTAGCGGAGGCGAAGGATCTCCCCCGTTCCTGCGTAGGGCCGGAGAGATTCTTCGGCGCTGCGCGCCTCAGAATGACAGCTGCCGTTGTAGCGGTTCGCTCGCGTCGAGTCCGCTCCAAGTCTTCGATTGTGGGGGTGATAGGAATGGCTCTGGATCTGGCGACGGCCGAAAAGATCGCGAAGAGGGGACTCGCCCGGGCAGAGGAGATGGGCATCAAGGTCAGCTTCTCCGTGGTGGACGACTCCGGCAACCTGGTGTACGTGGCACGGATGGATGGGGCGCCCTTCATGTCGCCCAATATCGCTATGGGAAAGGCGTACACCTCCTCCGCGTGGAAGATCAGCAGCGGCGAGATCGAACAGCGTGCGCAGTCCGCGCCCTACTTCTACGCCAGCGTGTCCACGATGAGCGGCGGCCGGGCGGTGATCAGGCAGGGTGCGCTGCCCATCGTGATCGGCGGCCAGGTGGTGGGGGCAGCCGGCGTCAGCGGCGGAACCTCCACCGAGGACGAAGAGGTGGTGCGGACCGGCCTCACCGTGTTGTAGGGGTCAAGGATCAGGGGACGGGGGTCGGGAGTAACCAGCAAGACAGACAGGATATACAGGACGAGAATGAGTTGTGGGTGAGACCGTCCTATACACATCCTGTTCATCCTGCCCATCCTGTTTCCGTGTCCTGATCCCCGTCCCCCGACCCCCGACAACTGGCACCCATGCTGGACAAAGGGGCGGGATTACTGTAGTATCTGGGCAGGAAGTTGCTGGTCCAGGCCGGCAGGGGGTGGTTTGTCCTCTGCTCGGGGCGCTGGGCCGGTTTTTGTGAAGCTTGCATCCCATGGAAGAGGTGACAGGTTGGCCAACACCAAGACCGCCATCAAGATGATCCGGGTGGCTGCCAGGAGAGCGGCTCGAAACAAGCCGCTGCGCACCGAGCTGAAGACTTTGATCAAGAAGGCGCGGACGGACATCGGCGCGGGGGATTTCACTGAAGCCCAGGCGGACGTCCGAGCTGCCGCCAGCGCCCTGGATAAGGCCGCTAACAAGGGCGCCATACACAAGAACGCTGCCGCGAGGCGCAAGTCGCGTCTGATGAAGAGGCTCGCCGAGGCTCAGGCTCCGCAGGCGTAGGGACAACCCTGGACGCTTTCTTGCGGGCCGAGCCCGCCGGCTCGCGTTGTGCCAGCCCCTAGCTTGACGTTTGCTTGACAGCCGCTCAGGCGGGCGATAGAATGCCGTAGAACGAAAGTTCTACGGCTCTTTCTGTTTGCGGGGAGGGAGACAATGCATTCTCTGTCCGAACGGCAGCGACGCATCCTGGACTTCATCGACCAGTTTCAGCAGCAACACGAATACCCGCCGACCATACGCGAGATCGGTCAGGCGGCGGACATCTCGTCAACTTCGGTCGTCGACTACAACCTTCGGGTCCTGGAGCGCGAAGGGTATCTCCATCGCGATCGCGAGGTATCTCGAGGGTTGGGTCTGGCGGGATCGGCTGCCAGTCGAAGAACTCGGCGCGTGCCTCGAATTCAGATCGTCGGCAGGATCGCGGCAGGCGAGCCGATAGAGGCGTTGCAAGGCCACCCGGAGGAACTCGAGGTCTCGGAGTATGTACGCGACGAGGGGTGCTACGCGCTGAAGGTCAAGGGGAAGTCGATGATTGAGGATCTCATCGACGACGGGGACATCGTGGTGATCCGCCCCCAGGAGAGCGCGGACGACGGAGACATTGTAGTGGCGTTGATCACCGACGGTCCCACTTCCGAGGGGGCAGCAACCTTGAAACGGCTCTACCGCGAGTCGGGCCGCATCCGCCTCCAACCCGCAAATTCCGCCATGGAGCCGATCTACGTGAATCCGGACGATCTGCGCATCCAGGGGCGCGTCATCTCCGTCATCAGACAGCTGTAAGGGCTGAGGGGGTGATCCATGGACGACAGTTACGAGCGACTCGCTACGGCGTTGGACACGCTGCCCAACGGCTTCGCCCGCACGTCGGGCCGTAAGGAGATCCGGATCCTCCAGAAGATCTTCTCTCCCGAGGAGGCTCACCTCGCCTCGCACCTGACCGGCCGAATGGAATCGCCAGGCGACGTGGCTGCTCGCATCGGGCTGCCCGCGGAGGAGGTGGCCGCGCGACTGAAGGCGCTGGCGAAGCGTGGCATGGTGTGGCTGGAGATGGACCAGCAGACCAGATCGTGGCGTTTCCGGCTTGCCCCCTTCGTGGTGGGGATCTACGAGGCATCACTGGAGATCATGGACCACGAGCTGGCCCACCTGGTCGAGGACTACATGAAGGAAGGTGGGGCCGACGGCATAATGCGACCGGAACCTGCCCTGCACAGGGTGGTTCCAGCCCGCGGGACCGTGCCCGTCGAGTGGGTCCTGCCGTATGAGGACGTAGCCCAGATCCTCGACCAGGCCAGGACTTTCTTCGTGCGTGACTGCATCTGCCGCACTCAGCAGGAGCACGTGGGGCGTAAGTGCGACTTCCCGCTTCACACCTGCCTCACCTTCTCGAACCGGCCGCCCAGGCCCGGCGACATCTCCAGGGACGAGGCGCTGGCGCTGCTCGACGAGTCCGAGAAGTTGGGCCTCGTTCACACGGTCAGCAACGTGGTGGACGGCGTGTACTACGTCTGCAACTGCTGCGGCTGCTGCTGCGCGGTTTTGCGAGGTGTCAACGAATGGGGGATCGAGAATTCCGTCGCCAAGGCCAGCTACCTGGCGGAGGTAGATGGGGAGTTGTGCACGGGATGCGGGATCTGTGCGGAGCGCTGTCAGGTGCACGCCGTCGCAGTCGTGGACGGGATCGCGGCGGTTGACCAGAGCCGATGCATCGGCTGCGGTCTCTGCGTAAGCGGCTGCACGGCGGATGCGGCTTCGCTGCGGAAACGTCCGGATTGGGAGGCCATCCATCCCCCGGAAACGTTCGCCGAGTGGGAGCGTCAACGGCTTGCAAAGCGATTAGCTAATAGCGATTAGAGATTAGGTACACCTGCTAATTGCTATTAGCTAATCGCTACTTGCTGTAACGGTAGACGATACGCCCGCGGGTCAGGTCGTAGGGTGAAAGCTCCATCTTGACTTTGTCGCCCGGCAGTATCCGGATGAAAAACTTTCGCATTTTTCCGGAAGCATGAGCGAGAACCTCGTGCCCACTATCCATCTGTACACGGAAAGTGGCGTTCGGCAGAGCTTCCACTACGACCCCTTCGACTTCAATCGCTTGATCTTTCGGCATAAGCCCCCTTTCGTGTCAGGAAGAAACTTTCCCCTTCCCGACGGACAACCTTCTTTCTAAGTTTAGCACTTCCAGCTTTGCCGCGACGGCCCGACGGTGTAGCCGCCCACCCACAAGGCGGCCGCACCACCGGACTGTCACTTACTACTTCTTATTTCGCGAGAAGGTCGCGGAACGCCTTCTGGTGCTCCTCTTCGTCTGCCAGGGTTTTCTCGAACAGCAGTCGGGTGACGGGGTCGTTAACCTCGGTCGCGAGCCGGATTCCCTCGCGGTACAGGGTGATTGCCCCATCCTCGCTCTTAATGTCGTTCTCGATCATCTGAACCAGTGTCTCTCCCACCGCTATCGGGTCCGGGGTAGTGGTAGGAGCTCCGCCCAGCAGGTCGAGCCTCTCGGCGAAAGCCTCGGCGTGCTTCATCTCGTCGATGGCGATCTCCTCGAACATATCCCTGACAGCCGGGCTCGCGATCCCCACGGCCATCACGTGCTGCCACATGTACTGGATGAGCGCCTGCAGCTCGCTAGCGATGGATTTGTTCAAGATGTCCAGCAATCTCTGGTCGGCCATCTTCGGATCCTCCTACTTCAGCAAATCACTGAAAGTCTTCAGGTGGTCCTCTTCGGCCTCCAGGATCTCCTCGTACATCAGCCTCGTGACCGGATCGTTGACCTCTATGGCGATCCGAATTCCCTCGCGGTACATGTCTACCGCCTCTTGTTCGGCCTTGATGTCGTCCTGGATCATCTTCTTCATGTCGCCGCCTGTCAGAATGGGGCTTGGCTGGGTGGTGGGCACGCCGCCGAGCAGATCCAGCCTCTCGGCGAAAGTCTCGGCGTGCTTCATCTCCTGAATGGAGACGTCCTTGAAGATGTCCTTGACGGCAGGGCTTTCAAGGCCAACTGCCATGACGTGGTGCCACATATACTGGATGGACACCTGCAGCTCGCGGGCAATTGACTGGTTCAGGATATTCAGCAACCTTTGGTCGGCCACTCTGCTTGTCTCCTTTCGTGACTCGTCGGGGGGACAGCAGCTTGATACTACAGGTTGGCGACCGGGCTGTAAAGCGCGGAGGGTTTCGGTGGTTCCATCAACAATCCAGGTGGTACGTCGCCCCCCGCGCGGCCGATGGTCATTAACTCGTTGATCGGGTAATTCCCCCGGATGCGGGCGGCCAGAGACGGCCGCCCCTACACCCCTTGTAGGGGCCGCGTGATGCGAGCGAGCGCAGCATCACGCCCTGCCGGCCCGCCTCGTCCCGTTACCGAATTAACCGGAACGAGCATAAACCGCCGGCTCGGCACGCCTGCAAAACCCGCCTTCGCGGGTTGAGGGGGGAGTCCGCGCAGGCGGACTTAGCCACAGCGTCCAGCCGGCGACTTTCAGTCGCGCGGACGACGAATGCTCCCCTCAGTGGCAGTGAGGGGAGCATTCGCGGTCGAGCGGGCAAGCTAAAACGGGGCACTCATAGCACTATCTTGGAGATGGGGAGCTCCAGGATGTCCTCGGCGCCGGCAGCCTTCAGCCTGGGAATGATGAGGTTGACCTCGGACTTCACCGCCACTGCCTCAACGGCGTAGAACCCGGTCCCGTAGAGGCGGGACACCGTGGGCGCCTTCATGCCTGGCAGGATGGAGACGACCTCCTGCAGGTGCTCCTCGCTAACGTTCAGCTTGATCAGCACCTTGCCTCGGGCGGTAAGTACCCCGGTGAGCAGGGTCTGGATCTCCTCAATCTCCTGTCGCCTGGTTGGGTCCTCGTAGGACGCCTTGTTGGCGATGAGCTGGGTGGAGGATTCCAGCAGAATGGCTATGATCTGCATGCCGTTCTTACGAAGGGTGGAGCCGGTCTCAGTGACCTCCACCACGGCGTCGGCGATCTCCGGGACCTTGGCCTCGGTGGCACCATAGGAGAGGTGGACCTCCACCGGTATGCCCAGCTTCTCGAAGAAGCGGCGGGTGATATTGGGGTACTCTGTGGAGACACGGCTGCCCGCGGGCATCTGCTCCGGCCGATCGATTCCGCTGTCCCTGGATACGGCCAGGACGATCTTTACCGGTGCCCCAACCCCCTGCTTGTTGTAGGCCATGTCCATTATGCGGACCACGTCGGTGTCCGTTTCGACAATCCAATCGAGGCCGGTGATGCCCATGTCGAAGTAGCCCTTTTCCACATAGCTGCCGATCTCTTGCGGGCGTAGGATCTTGACGCGGCCGATGCGTGGGTCGCTGATCGTGACGTTGTACTCCCGGTCGCTGCTCCGGCGAACCGGCAGGTCCGCCTGCTCGAACAGCTTCATAGTCTGATCTTCGAGGCTGCCCTTGGGCAGCACGAGATTAAGCATTGGTCACAACCTCCTGGAAGAAGCAACTCCTGGCGCCTGTGTGGCAGGTTGGACCCTTGGGATCTGCCTCGACCAGCACCGTGTCGTCGTCGCAGTCGATCCATATCCGGCGGACGCCGAGGAAGTTGCCGGAAGTCTCGCCCTTGGTCCACAGGGTCTGCCTGGTGCGGCTCCAGAATGTCACCATACCGGTGCGAACCGTCTTCTCCCAGGCCTCCGGGTTCATGAAGCCGACCATCAGCACTTCTTTGGTCTGGTGATCTTGAACGATGGCGGGCACCAGGCCGCCCTGCTTCTCAAAATCCAGGCGCGCTTCGGAGTAGGGTACGCGCTGGTGCGGCTGCTCCAGGGTACCCGCATCCTCATCTCTCGCGCCTGCCCGCCTAACGTCTTCGCTCACCAGAGTTGCCTCCTGCCCTATCGGGTCGGTTGAAGTGTTGCCCAATGATCTTGCTTATCATAGCGAACTTTCAGGCCGCGCGAAAGCCGAGGGCTTGAAATATACCCCATGGGGGTATATGCTAGTAATTGCGAGAGCGACTTCGGGAATTTGATGTGAAGTGGCCTCCAACTCGGCGAGCGCCGTGAGGCGCGCTGCCACGATCGGTCCTCACGAGTCAAGTAGGCTGTGGTGCGTCCTGTTTCGTGCAAAGCGCGTGGGCGAATCGCTACAATATCTATAACCAGCCACTGGCGTAAGTGAGGAGGAATGGGTTAGGCAATGGAGCAATACGACGTCATCATCGTGGGGGGCGGGCCAGGGGGGCTCACTGCCGGCTTGTACACCTCCAGGGCCAAAATGAAGTCGCTGTTGATCGAGAGGAAGTGGCCGGGAGGCCAGCTGCGCAATACGGAACTGATCGAGGACTACCCGGGTTTCGAGAGCATCAGCGGCTCGGAGTTGGCCGACCGCATGGAGAAACAGGCGAGGAATCTAGGACTGGAGATCCTTCTGGATGGCGTGGAGTCCGTCAAGCCGGAAGGCCCCATGAAGAGGGTGCAGACCGAGGGCGGAAAGGAGTTCCTCGCCAAGGCCGTCATCATCACCAGCGGTGGTGAGCCGAGAAGACTGGGGGTACCGGGGGAAGAGGATCTGGCCGGGCGTGGCGTCTCCTACTGCGCCATCTGCGACGGGGCGTTCTTCCAGGGCATGGATGTCGCCGTCATCGGGGGCGGGGACTCCGCCGTGGAGGAGGCTATCTTCCTTACCAGGTACGCGAGCAAGGTCTATCTCATCCATCGAAGGAATGAGTTCCGGGCACAGCCGACCGCGGTCGACAAGGCAAGGAGCAACGAGAAGATCGAGATCCTGCTCGACACCAAGGTCAAGTCCATCAACGGTGTCGACGAGGTCGAGTCCCTGACACTCGTCCGCCACGGCGAGGAGTCGCGGCTGGATGTCAAAGGCGTGTTCATCTTCGTCGGGTTCGTGCCGAATACCGAGCTGTGGGGCGGGCCGATAGAGCGGAGCCAGAACGGGTTCTACGTCACCAATGCCAACATGGAGACGTCCGTCCCGGGTCTTTTCGCCGCGGGAGACGTGCGAGAGCAGCTCACCCGCCAGATTACGACGGCCGTGGGGGATGGCACCACCGCGGCCATCGCCGCCCAGCACTACGTGGACTCGTTGGAGCAGGTGGCGCAAACGGCGGAGGCTGTAGCCTTCTAGCTAAGTGGCCCTGCAGGTCAGGCGAAACGAGAGGGCGCCAGAAGATGTTTCCGGCGCCTTCTCCAGTTTTGCCGCACAATTCACTGGTACTCTCTTTGCAGCAAGGAGAGGCGAGAGCCTCGTCAGATCCGTTCCATTCACCCTATCTTGTGAGGAGAACAGCTATGCAGATGTCGGAACTGGGTATCACCACCACTCTGAAGCTGCCATACGAGGAAGCCGTCGAGAAGGTCAGGGCCGCCCTAAAGGAAGAAGGGTTCGGGGTTCTGACCGAGATCGACGTGAAGAAGACCCTCAAAGAGAAGTTGGGGATAGATGTCGAGAAGTACGTGATCCTCGGCGCGTGCAACCCTTCGTTGTCCCACCGCGCCATCTCCGCCGACCCGTTCGTTGGCCTGTTGCTCCCCTGCAACGTCATAGTATTTGAGAAGGACGGTGGCTCAGTGGTATCAGCCATAGAGCCCATCACCATGCTCGGGGACTCGTCGAACGAGGCCATCCAGAGCGTTGCCAGGGAGGTCAAGCCTAAACTGGAGAGGGCGATCCAGAAGCTTGGATAGGGAATGGGGATCGGGGGATGGGGAATGGAGCTTCTTCCCCTTCCCTTCTCCCCCAATCCCTATCCCCTATGCCGGCGGGGAGACCGGTCACGGTGGAGTCTTCGTCTGACGGCCCGGCAACATGCCTATCATAGACATCCTGGACGGGGCGCTAGAGACCACTACCTGACGCAGATATATGCGATGGTGCGTGGGAAATCGGAGTGTTTCTCGCCAATCGAGAAACCGGCTCTTGTAAGCATCCCCTCGATGACCCAGTCGAAGGTGCTGTATTCGTCGCGGATGTGGACGACTGTCTCCTGGGCCATCGCGGGCGTTCCGCTCCGCGCCATGACGGATACCCAGTCGCTGAGTTCCGCGGCGTAGCCGTCGATGTCGAAGGCGAAGACGACGTCAAACAGGTACAGTTTACCGCCTGGTGTCAGCATCTCGTGCATCCGCTTGAACGCAACCGCCTTCCAGAAGTCGGGCAGATGATGAAGCGCGGCCACGGAAACGACGGCGTCCGCGGGTTCGTCTTCGTGTTCGTAAGTGAGAAAGCCCGCGTGGTGCGTCTCGATATTCTTGAGCCCAATCTGCTGCGCCTTGTTACTGAGCAACCCCAGCATCGCCGTAGAGACGTCGACGGCGTGGACCCTCCTGCAAACCTTCGCAGCGGTCAGCACGAAGGCGCCGGTGCCGCATCCAAGATCGATCACCGTATGGTGGGTCTTTAGCCCGAGCCTCTCGATGATCAGGCGCGCGTCTTTTTCGTAGTCGCGGAATCTCGTGTGGTGCGCGTCGTACTCTTCGGCGATTCTGGGGTCGGAGTAGTCGACACCGGCGTGCCGGATCTCGTCGAACAGCCATTCCGGGGCTTCGTCATAGTGTGAGATCACGCTATGTCCCTCCCACATCATGCTGTCGGTCAGACCCGCGACATGGCGCCATGTCATCTTACGCAATGCCCCTGCATCTTGCTAAGTAGCCACACGTCTTGTATTATGCCTGTGGCTCATCGCGTGTTGTAAGGGGGAGCGAAAATGCGGACCACGGTTTCCCAGCGCGGGCAGACTGTGATCCCCGCGGAGCTGCGCCGACGCTATGATATCACTGAGGGGACAGAAATCGAGTGGATCGACACCGGCACGGGAATGAAGGTCATCCCTGTCCCATCCGATCCGGTAGCCGTCCTACGTGGCAGGGGCAAGGGGGAGCGGTTGGTGGACATCCTTCTTGAGGAGCGCCGCCGTGATCGCGAGCGGGAATGATCTCTACCTCCTGGATACCTCAGCGATCCTGACGCTGATCGAAGACGAGCCGGGCGCAAGCCGGGTGGATGAGTTGCTGCGGACCAGAAGGACACTATTGCCCTTCGTCGCTGGGCTGGAGACCTACTACATCACCCTGCGGGAGGCCGGCGCCGTCGAGGCCGAGAGGCGGCTGTTCCTGCTTCGTCAGCTGCCGGTCCGCTGGCTCGATACCGTGGACGACGCGGTCCTCGTCACCGCGGGACGCTTCAAGGCCGAGCATCGTCTTTCCTTCGCGGATTGCCTCATCGCGGCCTTCGCCGCGGAGGCAGGGGCGACCCTCGTTCACAAGGACCCCGAATACCGCGCGCTGGCTGCCCTGTCTCAGGAGCCTCTTCCTTACAAGGGCGAGTAGCTTCCTCCAGCCGGTTCACCAGCTCCATTGTGACGACTCACACCTTGCCCACCACAACGCCCCGCATTCTGCCGCCGAAACCATTGCTAGCTGAATTGTTGGCTATTATAATAGCTATGGTCATAGCTATCAGTTCCACATTGGCGTGACGCCGACAACCGGAGGTATGAAGCAGATGCCCAGGAAGGTTTCTGCTAGCGAGGCTAAGAACAGGCTCGGCTCGATAATAGATTGGGTCATTGAAAACGAAGAGGAAGTGATCGTCGAAAACCGTGGCGAACCCACCGCGGTCATCATGTCTGCCGCCGAGTATGAACGCGTGCGTGCCTTGAGAGAGAAAGCCCGGCGAGCAGAGGCGATGGAGCAGATGCGAAGGTTGCGGGAAAGGGTGTTAGCGCGAAACCGCGATCTCAGCCCCGAGCAGGGCGACGCTCTGGCAGGCCGGTTCTCTCGGGATTTCGTCGAGGACATGGAGAAGGAAGGGAAGGTTCGGTTTGAAGAGTAGCGCGCCGGGGAGCCCTCGTGCGGGCACTCCTTGATACCAACGTCTTCATCAGCTACCTCCTGCCATCCACCCAGGGAGGGCCCATCCAATCGATACTCGAGGCGGCAGTCGAGGGAGCCTTCACTCTGCTCATTCCAGCCCAGCTCGTCCGTGAGTTCTCAGTGAGGGTCGCGACCAAGAAGTACCTTGCCCAGAGGATCTTGCCCCAGGACGCCGAGCAGCTGATGGGCATCCTAGCCTGGGTTGCCGAGATCATCCCCGAGATCACGGATGCGATTCCCGTGGCCACTCGTGACCCGAAGGACGACTACCTGCTCGCCTACGCGCTGGTTTCAAGAGCCGATTACCTGGTGACCGGGGATGAGGATCTGCTGGTGCTGGGCGCAGTAGACGGAGTGAAGATCGTGAGGCCGGCTAGCTTCCTGCGAGTTCTGCGAGAAGCGACGCAGGGGCAATAGGTGGAAGCTATTAAGGTAGATCCCCTCCCATTCCGCCACCGGCAGTCCCACATTGACGGCGTTCCGGCGGTGACATCGCCATTGGCCGTTAATCCAGCAGGCAGTGAAGTATCCGCAGATTAGTCTAATCCAAGTTAGGCTAATCTGGATTAGGCCTGTGACCAAGCCATCTGTTCGCCAATGAGTGGTGCGCTGGACCATTTTCGTCCCCAGGCCAGCCTTTTCGGTCACGGGTTGGACGAGCGGCTCCGGCGGGCGGTCCAGGCCGAAAGGGTGAGGCTCGTGGGTGTGGAAGAGTTGTACGCTGGATCTTCGTAGTTTGTGGGATCATCACGCGCAGGGCCTACTTGCCCATGATCTCGGTTCGTTTTCGCTCTCGTGCGTCGAGACACCGTTCGTGCAGCACGCGGAAGCGCTCCCCTTCTCCCTCAAGTACTCTACGTGATGATCGCAGATAGCTGAGAACGGTGTCTCCTTCTCCATCCGCGAGAGATCGCTTGTGGCCAAGTTGCTGAGCACCTTTATCTGCTCGGCGTAGAAGCCAAGAGATTGCATCTGTCTTATAGCGGCAACGTCTCGTAGGTGCTCCTCGTCATACAGGCGGGATTCCACGCGGCGAAGAGCACGCTGCTGTCGATGAAGACCCGGTTAATCTTCGTCACCCGGGCCAATACCGTACTTGTCCTCGGCTATTTTGCCTCGGATCTCCCTGCCAGATTCGATCATCTCCTCCAGAGACAGGCCTTGCCCTCTTAGGACATCGCCAATCCGATCAAGAGCTTTCGTAGCTATCACTTCCTGGGGGGTGATGAGCACACCCTCCGGCGTGTCGGTGACGGCAACCAGGTCGCCCTTCTTGAGCCCCAGCCTCCTGCGGACATCCACCGGCAGCGTCACCTGGCCCTTCTCCTGCACTCGGACGAGCTTTCGTTCTGGACGCGACATGTTCGATGCAACTCCGAAAGTATGACTTCCGGAATTATAGCACGCCGCCGTAAGTAGAACATGGCAACGGAATGCTGACAACAAGGGAGGCGGCCCAAGAAACCCGAGCCGCCTCCCGTAGGCCTTCGCTACTGCGACGTGCCTCTACCTTCTTGCCTTCAGCTTGTCGCGGGTGTAGGGCACCAGGCCGCCCGCCTCGATGATGCCGAGCATGAAGTCCGGGAACTTGCTCGCCTGGTACGCCTTGCCCGTACTGAGGTTGGTAACGGTGCCCGCGGTAAGGTCCACTTCTAGCTGGTCGCCCTTCTCCACCGCCTGATCGATGCCCTCACATTCCACCACCGGAAGGCCCACGTTGATGGCGTTGCGGTGGAAAATCCGCGCGAACGAGGGAGCCACGATCGCCGCGATGCCGGACATCTTGATCGCCATCGGGGCGTGCTCGCGGGACGAGCCAATGCCGAAACTGCGGCCGGCCACGATGATGTCGCCCTTCTTGACCTCCCTGGCGAAAGTGGAGTCGAGGTCCTCCATGCAGTGCGCGGCGAGGTCCTCGGGCTTGAACAGGGTCAGGTACCGTGCAGGGAAGATCACGTCTGTGTCTACGTTAGGCCCGTACTTCCAGACTCTACCGGTCAGCTTCATGCTACTTCCTCCGGATGGGCGATCCTGCCCAGCACAGCAGACGCGGCGGCTGTGGCCGGGCTTGCCAGGTAGGTCTCGGACGTGGGATGGCCCATGCGCCCTCGGAAGTTGCGGTTGCTGGTGCTCACGGCACGCTCGCCTGCCGCCAGCACGCCCATGTGGCCGCCACAGCAGGGCCCGCACGTGGGGGCGCTCACGGCGCAGCCGGCCTCCATGAAGGTGTCGATCAGCCCCTCCTTGAGCGCCTGCCTGTAGATGCCGGGCGTCGCGGGGATCACGATACAGCGAATGTTGGGGTTTACCTGCCTGCCCTTAAGGATGCCCGCTGCAATCCTGAGGTCCGAGAGCCAGCCGTTGGTGCAGGCGCCGATGAAAACCTGATCGATGGGCTTGCCTGCCTCCTCCCTGACGGGATGGACGTTGGAAGGTAGGAAGGGCACGGCTGTCATGGGTTCCAGGTGTGCCAGATCTACCTCTATCTCCTCCACGTACTTCGCACCCGGGTCGGCGGTGTAGACGGTGTAGGGGCGGTTGACCCGCCCGGTCACGTACTCGTGAGTCTGGCCGTCGAAGGGGAAGAGCGCCGTCTTGCCCTGGCACTCGGCGGCCATGTTGGCCATGGTGAAGCGCTCCTCCATGGAGAGGCTGGACACGCCATCGCCCGCGTACTCCATGGAGCGATAGTTCGCACCCTCCACTCCGATCCGGCCGATGATGTGCAGGATGACGTCCTTGCCCGAAACCCACCTCGCCTTGGGCCCCTTGAGGACGATCTTGATGCTCTGGGGCACTTTCATCCAGATCTCACCGGTGCCCCATGCCATGCCGATGTCGGTGTGGCCGACGCCGCAGGAGAAACAGCCGAGGGCGCCGTAGGTGGACGTATGGGAGTCTCCCCCGATCACCAGCTCGCCCGGCGCCACCAGCCCTTTCTCCGGAAGAAGGGCGTGCTCAATGCCCGCCGCGCCACCCTGGTAGAAGTGCTTGATACCCTGGAGCTTCGCGAACTCGCGAGAGGTCTTGGCGTTGGTGGCTGCCGGGATGTCCTTCGCCGGGCAGAAGTGGTCCATTACCATTACGACCCGATCTGGATCCCAGACCCGATCGATCTCCAGCTTGGTGAACTCCGCGATGGCGGGCGGAGTAGTCACGTCGTTGGCCATGGCGAGGTCAACCCTGGCGGTTAGCAGCTCGCCGGCCTCCACCGTGTCCCGTCCGCTGTGGGCGGCCAGGATCTTTTCAGCGATTGTATATGGCATATACCCTCCAGTGATGAAGACTGTGGACTGAGGATTGAGTGAGATTGCCTCTCCCAGTCAGTCCACAGTCCTCAGTCCTGACTTACTGCTTCCACAGGCCGTGGCCCAGGGGCGCAGTGCCGCTGAAGCTGGCGGCAGTGACGCCCTTTGCCGTGGCCACCACCGCCGCGCGCTGGGCCGAGACCTCCGCCGTCGGGGCCGGCCCGCTGGCTACGAGCTTGTTCAGCGCGGTCACGTAGGCTTTGACCGAAGCTACCACGATGTCCGTGTCCGCCCCATGGCCCAGGAAGGTCTTGCCGTCCTCCTGGATCCTGAGGGTCACCTCGCCCAGGGCGTCGATTCCGCCCGTCACGCCGTGCACCGTGTACTCCAGCAGACGGTTCGGCACCTTCACGATCATGTCGATGGCCTTGTAGGCGGCGTCCACCGGACCGGTCCCGATGGCGACGGCTCGCTCCACGTTGCCGTCCGGCTTTTCCATCTCTACCGTGGCCGTGGGCACCAGGCCGGTGCCGCAGGATACCTGCACCAGCTTCACCTTGTAGATCTCGTCGACTGGCTGGATCTCGTTCTCCACGATGGCTTCCAGATCCCTGTCGGAGACCTCCTTCTTTTTGTCAGCGATCTCCTTAAACCGGGCGAAGGCCCTGTTTAGCTCCTCGCCACTCAGGGAGTAGCCAAGCTCCTCCAGGCGGACCCGCAGCGCGTGCCGGCCCGAGTGCTTACCCATCACCAGGGAGTTCTTCGCCAGGCCGATGGCACGGGCGTCCATGATCTCGTAGGTGGAGCGCTCCTTCAAGACGCCGTCCTGATGGATGCCGGATTCGTGCGCGAAGGCGTTGGCCCCAACCACCGCCTTGTTCGGCTGGACGGGGACACCCGTGTAGCTGCTGACCATCCGGCTGGTCTTGTATATCTGGTGGGTGTTTATGCCGGTGGTGAGGTTGTAGACGTCCTTGCGGGTGTGAATCGCCATCACTACTTCTTCGAGAGACGCGTTGCCCGCGCGCTCGCCGATGCCGTTGATGGTGCACTCCACCTGCCTGGCCCCAGCCAGTACCGCGGCGAGGCTGTTGGAAGTCGCCATGCCGAGATCGTTGTGGCAGTGCACCGAGACGACGGCGTTGTGGATGTTGGCCACGTTCGCGAAGATGCCTCGAATCAGCCCCGCGAACTCGTCTGGCGTGGTGTAGCCCACCGTATCGGCGATGTTCACGGTGGTTGCACCGGCCGCAATCGCCACCTCCAGCGCCTTGAAGACGAAGTCCGGGTCGGTGCGGGTGGCGTCCATGGGAGAGAACTCCACGTCCATGCAGTAGCCCTTGGCTCGCCTCACCATGGAATGGATACTCTCCAGCGCCGACTCGCGGCTGACCTTGAACTGGTGGACCAGATGGATGTCGGAGGTGGACATGAAGGTGTGGAGTCTCGGGGTCTCCGCCTCCTTGATAGCCTCCCAGGCCCGGTCGATATCCTGGGGCACGGCCCTCGCGAGGCCGCAGACGACGACGCCGCGCAGGTCTCGTGCAATGCGCTGGACCGCCTCGAAGTCATCGGGAGAGGCAATGGGGAAGCCGGCCTCGATGATGTCCACGCCAAGCCTGACCAGCTGCCTCGCGATCTCCAGCTTCTCGTCGGAGGTCAACGAAGCCCCGGGGGATTGCTCCCCGTCACGAAGGGTTGTGTCGAAGATGTATACCCGATCCTCCATTGTAGTCGCCTCCAGGAATATCTGGCGGCGCGTAGCGCCGCCAGATTTCGACTATCTACTTCTTGTTCATCCAGGGCATCATGCCCCGCAGCTGCTTGCCTACTACCTCGATGGGGTGCTGGGTCTCTCTGCGGCGCATGGCCAGGAAATTGGCTCGACCGCCCGCGTTGTTCTCCTGGATCCACATGCTGGCCCAGCTTCCGTTCTGGACATCCCTGAGGATCTGCTTCATGTTCTCCCGAACGTGGGCGTCGATCACCTTGGGGCCGGCGGTGTAGTCGCCCATCTCGGCGGTATCGCTCACGGAGTAGCGCATCGCCTCGAAGCCGCCTCGATAGATCAGGTCGACGATCAGCTTCATCTCGTGGAGGCACTCGAAGTAGGCGGACTCCGGGGCGTAGCCAGCTTCCACCAAGGTGTCGAACCCGGCTTTGATCAGCTCTGTGACGCCGCCGCACAGCACAGCCTGCTCGCCGAAGAGGTCGGTCTCTGTCTCCTCGCGGAAGGTGGTCTCCAGAACGCCCGCCCTGGTGCAACCGACACCCTTGCCGTATGCCAGCGCCATATCTTGGGCGCGACCGCTAGGGTTCTGGTGGACGGCGATCAGACCGGGGACCCCGGCTCCCTGCGTGAAGACCTCGCGCATGAGGTGGCCAGGGGCCTTCGGCGCGATCATGCTGACATCCACATCCTTGGGAGGGATGATCTGGCTGAAGTGGATGTTGAACCCATGGGCAAACATCAGGGTGTTGCCGGGCTTGAGATGGGCCTGAATGGACTCCTCGTACAGCTTCTTCTGGGTCTGGTCCGGGACCACCACCATGATGACGTCGGCGGCCTCGGCGGCCTCGGCAACCGTCATCACCTTCAGCCCCTGGGCCTCAGCCTTGGCCCACGATGAGCTGCCTTTGTAGAGTCCCACCACCACGTTGCAGCCACTGTCCTTGAGGTTGAGTGAGTGGGCATGACCCTGGCTGCCGTAGCCCATCACCGCAATCGTCTTGCCGGTCAACAGGCCCAGGTCCGCATCGCCGTCGTAATAGATCCTTGGCATTCTCCGTCTTCTCCTCCAAATTAGTCCTTGTAGCCGCGGCTTTCAGGCTGCGCGTAGCCTTTCGCCTGGAGAGTCGCGCAGGCTGAAGCCTGCGGCTACAAGGTATCAGTCATCAGTCCTGCGTCCCACACTCGGAACCCAGAACTCGGAACCCAGAACTCGTTATTACACCTTGCCGTTTCCGTTGTGGCCGTTGCCGTTGACGATGGGCGCACCTGTAGTCTCACGCGTAGCGACTGCGCCGCGGACCATGGACACCTTGCCCGTGCGTACCATCTCCTTGATCCCGTAGGCCCGCAGGAGGTTCACCAGGGAGTCGATCTTGTCCTCCTGACCCGTCACCTCGATCATGATCGAGGTGGCCGCCACGTCCAGCACCTTTCCGTGAAAGACGTCCACGATCTGCATGATCTCCGAGCGGTTGGCAGGCTTCGCCGCCACCTTGATCAGTGCCAGCTCGCGATCAACGGTCGGATCCTCGGTGACATCGCTCACCTTGCGGACGTTGATCACCTTGTAGAGCTGCTTGGTCACCTGCTCTACCTGAGTCTTGGCGCCGTCCACCACCAGCGTCATGCGGGAGATCTCCTCGATCTCCGTGTGGCCGACACTGATGCTCTCGATGTTGAAGTTGCGCCTTCGGAAGAGGGTTATCACCCGACTGAGGACGCCCGGCTTGTCCTCCACCAGCGCCACGAGTGTGTGCTTCATCCGACGATCACCTCCCCCAACGAGCGCCCAGGCTTCACCATGGGATAGACGTTCTCCTCGACATCAACCTGGAAATCGATCAGCACCGGTCCCTTCACGCGGCGAGCCTCTTCGATGGCGGGTCGCACCTGCCCAGGGGTGGTGACCGTGATGGCGTGGATGCTGTATGCCTCCGCGATCTTCGACCAGTTCGGTCCGCTGAGGGGCGTGGCGACGAAGTTCTTCTCGAAGAACAGGTCCTGGATCTGGCGCACCATCCCCAGGCAGAAGTTGTTGATCAGGGCTATCTTGATCTCGACTCCCTCCTGCACCGCAGTAGCCAGCTCCTGCATGTTCATCTGCATGCTGCCGTCGCCGATGACTACCCACACCTCCCTTTCGGGGCGGGCCATCTTCGCCCCTATGGCTGCCGGCAGCGAGAATCCCATGGTGCCCATACCACCCGAGGTGATGAACTGGTACGGCTCGTTGAACCAGTACAGCTGCGCGGCCCACATCTGGTGCTGCCCTACGTCGGCTACAACTATCGCCTTGCCCTCTGTGACGTCGTAGATGGTCTTGATGGGCAGCTGGGGGATCAGCGTTTCGGACTCGCGCACCTCTGTGGCAGGGTGCTTCTCCCGCCATGCGCTGATCTGGTCTATCCACTCCCCGTGCTCGGAATGAGCAACTTCCTGGTTCAGCTTCGTCAAGACATGCATGATGTCGCCCACAATCGGTACGGTGACCCTCACGTTCTTCCCTATCTCAGCCGGGTCGATGTCGATGTGGATCACCTTTGCGTTGGGGGCGAACTCCTCGATCTTACCGGTCACCCGGTCGTCGAACCGCATTCCCATCGCGACGATCAGGTCGCACTCGTGGACGGCGTAGTTGGCGTAGGCCATTCCGTGAAGCCCTAGCAGCCCGAAGGAGAGGGCGTGGGATTCCGGGAAGCCGCCGATTCCCAGCAGCGTCGTGATGACCGGCATCCCGGTCGACTCCGCCAGCTCCAGCAGCTCCTTCTCGGCCCTGGAGATCAGCACGCCCTGACCCGCAACGATCACCGGCTTCTGGGCCTGGTTGATCAGTGCCGCTGCCTTCCGAATCTGCGCCATGTTCCCCTGAATCGTCGGGTTGTAGCCCGGCAGGTTGACGGTCCTGGGGTAGGCGAAGGTAGTTTCCGCCAGCAGCACGTCCTTGGGCACGTCCACCAGGATCGGTCCCGGCCGGCCGGAGCGCGCCAGGTAGAAGGCTTCCTTCATCACGTGGGGCAGATCCTGAACCCGCTCCACCAGGTAGCTGTGCTTGGTGATCGGCAGGGTGATGCCGGTGATGTCGCACTCCTGGAAGGCGTCGGTGCCGATCATGGACGTCGGCACGTTGGCGGTGATGGCAACCATCGGCGACGAATCCAGGTATGCCGCCGCGATACCGCCCACCAGGTTGAGGGCGCCGGGGCCCGAGGTTGCGCAGCAGACTCCCACGTCCTGGGACGCGCGGGCGTAGCCGTCGGCCATGTGAGCGGCGCCCTGCTCGTGGCGTACAAGTACGTGGTGAATGGGGAACTCCGGTAGTACGTCGTAGAACGGAGTGATGGCACCGCCGGGAATGCCGTAGATTACTTTCACTCCTTCCTCGACGAGACTTTGAGCGATGATTCTGGCTCCACTGAGCTTCAAGACAGTGACCCCCTTTCCACGTACCTTGACTAAGGATACAAAAAATCCCGCCCCACTAGGGACGGGAAAACCCGCGGTACCACCCCGGTTGATGCGCCCTTCTCGCCCAGGGGTAGGGGCTAACAAAAAATCTCGTCCGACAAGGGACGAGACTCTGAGGG
>JAJYKO010000576.1 GCA_021788565.1 Chloroflexota bacterium | reverse complement strand
GTCAATCTCGTCAAAGACAAGGGTTGGAATAGCGTCGGCTTTGGAGAGGATGGTCTTGAGCGCGAGCATCAGGCGCGCCGTCTCACCTCCACTGGCGATACGCGCCAGCGGCTTCGCTTCCTCCCCCGGGTTCGGCGACACCAGAAATTCCACTCGATCCACCCCAGTCGCATCGAACGCCACCCGCTCCGGTTGCTCGGCAGATCCGTCCGCCCCGGTGTATGGCACTCCCAGAGGGTCGGCGACCAGGGAGAAGGTCACGCGGAACGTGGTCCCTTTCATATTGAGCTGGTTTAGCTCGTGTTGGACTTCCTGGGCCAGCCGCACTGCCGCGGTCTTCCGCTCGACAGATAGTCTGGAACTGATCTCACCGACCTTGACGAGCAGCGCGTCCTCCTTCTGCCGCAATTCATCCAGGTAGAAGGCTCGATTTGAAAGCCGTTCGATCCTCGCTTCAGACTCCTGAGCGTACTTCAGGATCTCCGTAACGGTTCCGCCATACTTTCGCTTCAACTCTGAGATAAGCTCCAGCCGCTCCTCTACATCCTCCAGACGGTGCGGGTCGTCTTCCACCGACTCAGCGTAATCCCTGGCTTTGTCCGCTACCTCCTCAACAGCATAGCGTGCCGCTTCCAGCGCCTGACGGTCCGCCTCCAAGGAAGGATCGAGCTTCGCCAGATCGCCGTACAGCTTGCCAGCCTGGGCCAGGAGGTCAACGGCGCCGATCTGGTCCTCACCGCCGGCCACCAACTGATGGATGGATCGAGAGAGATCCATCAGCCGCTCGGCATTCCGCAGCCGAAGTCGCTCTGCCAGCAGCCCTTCCTCCTCGTTTACCTCGAGTCTGGCGGCCTGAATCTCCTGGACCTGGTACCCAAGGAGATCGATTTCCCTAGCAGACTCCCGCTCATCCCGGCCCATTTGGTCCAGCTCGCTTCGGACGGAGCGCAGCTCGCCCACCGCCCGCCCCACCTCTTCGCGCACGGGCATCACGGCCGCGAAGCGATCCAGGTAGCCAATGTGCTCTCGAACCCGCAGCAGCGACAGATGCTCGCTCTGGCCGTGGATGTCCACCAACAGCTCCCCCAACTGTTGCATGACGCTGAGGGGAACCGATCGGCCGTTCACCCTGGCCGCGGTACGCCCAGAGGCGCGATTGATCTCTCGACCGAGGATCAGCAAACCGTCCTCCGGCTCCAGGCCGTGGTCCGCCAACAAGTCGCTCAACTGCCGGTGAGCTGCACCTGCCTCTTCCGGCTGACTCAGATCAAACACCGCATCCACCAGTGCCTGGTCCGCGCCGGTGCGTATCACTTCGGAGCCAACCCGCTGGCCGAGAGCGGCCCCGAGTGCGTCGACGATGATGGACTTGCCAGCACCGGTCTCGCCAGTTAACACGTTCAGACCACCGGTCAGGCCGACTCGCAGCTCGTCGATAATGGCGAAATTCCTTATGTACAGTTCCGCCAGCAAAGTCTGTGTGTTTACCTCTTCTTGTTGTAGCTCTGCACGAGGGTCTCGTAGAAGCTCGAGCGGCTGCCGGTTCGCGCAAACAGGGTGCGCTCCCTGGCTATTTTCACGGTTACCAACTGCCCATTGCGAAGCGGAACCTGGTCCTGTCCGTCCAGCACCATCAGAGGAGGCTGCTCCGAGGTAGCCCGCACCTCGATTCGGGCAGAGAGAGGCACAACCAGCGACTTCAGCACCGCGAGGTGCGGGGCCAGCGGAACCAGCAGCAGTCCCTGCACCCCGGGGGCAAGGACCGGCCCGCCGGCTGATAAAGAGTAGGCTGTTGACCCGGTTGGCGTAGCCAGGATTAATCCATCGGCCACGTAATGCACCAGGTGCACGCCGTCCACCATTACGTCGATATCCACGACCCTGGGGCTTGCCCCTCGCCCGATCACGACATCGTTCAGGGCCAGCAATGAGGCCACATCGGTACCGGGCATCTCGCCAACGCTCGCCGCGACTTTCAACTCGGGCGTCTCTTGAACCGGATGCACCCGTGCGCCAACCATCAGCCGCTCATCCAACCAGTAGTTGCCGGCGAGGATGTCTGGGAGTTTGTCACAGGCATTCTCCGGAGGCAGCTCCGTGAGGAATCCAAGCTTTCCCATCGCGACACCCAGGATTGGCGTGCCGGTGCCGGCGAGCCAGCGGGCAGCTCGTATGATCGTGCCGTCTCCACCGAAAGTGACGGCCAAGCGCACTCCGCCGTTGCTAGAGCTCGACGATAGCTCCCACGCTGACAGCGGCCTGACCTCGTATCCGAGAGCGGTAAGGCTTTTCGCACACCGTTCGGCTAGTTCTCTGGCCTCACCGGACATTGGCTGAAAGATCAGCGCCACAGCTCCGGTGGTGGTCCGCCGCGGTTCACCGGTCTCTATCAAATTCACACTCCTACACCAGTAGCGCCTGCGCTTGGCCCCGACGTCCCGTTCCCGACGTGCTACCGCCGGCCACAACGGGCGAAGCTACTGTCTATGCCGAGCCAACTCCGCGGCTTCACCCAAGACCGCCTCTATCTGCAGTTCCAGGTCCGATTCATTAGGACCACCCGGAGCCACAAGGGCCAGAAACTCGACGTTGCCGGCTGGCCCCCGTAACGGTGAAACCGCCAGCTTCTGGAAGCCGTATCCCTCGGCGGCGCCCCAATCCGCCAGACTCGTCAGCACGTCCCGATGAACCCCCGAATCGCGAACCACGCCTCCCCTGCCCACTCTCCCGCGTCCGGCCTCGAACTGCGGCTTCACGAGCGCGACGATCAACCCGCCTGCGCGAATGAGCCGCGCAGTCGCGGGCAGCACCAGCCGAAGCGAGATGAAAGAGGTGTCCACGGTCGCCACATCCGCGACTTCCGGGAGGGCCGAGAGGTAGCGAACGTTAGTGCGCTCAATAGGCACCACTCTTGGGTTCGTGCGGAGTCGCCAGTCCAACTGACCGTATCCGACATCCACGGCGTATACCCTGGCCGCTCCATGCTGCAGCAAACAGTCCGTAAAACCACCAGTGGACGCGCCGACATCCACAGCCACCTGACCGCTAACATCGAGCCGGAAGCAATCCAGGGCACGCTCCAGCTTGAGACCACCGCGGCTCACGTACCTGGACGGCGCTGCCGCCACCAGGATACCGGCCTCATCCACCATAACCCCTGGCTTGTCCTCTATTTGACCGCCGACGGACACGGCCCCGGCCATGATAAGCGCTCGAGCCTGCTCGCGGCTGGGCGCGAGGCCGCGCTCCATCAGCAACAGGTCCAGTCTCTTCTTCACGTCGCTCCAATCTAGTGGCCACGAAAGCGGGCCTCATATCTCCCGCTGCCAGGTCAACATAGCCGCTGGTGAGCACCACGTCAAGAACATCAATGCGAACCGGCTCCAAGATGCCGGAGGACAACGCACTGAAACGCGAAAAGGACAGAGAGGCGCTCCGCCTCCTGTCCCTTTTGCCTGAGAGATGCGGCTCCATTCAATGAGCCATCCCCTTCGGCGCCCCTTCTAAAGGCCTCTCCAGGATCCTGTCCGGCCGCCGTCCTTCTGCCTGAGAGATTCCAGCTTTCATCTTGCCCCTTCGGCGCCGCGCTAGCGCGGACTCTCCGGCGACCATCGTCCAGGCTTTATTCAATTGTAGCGATATATGAGTCTACCTGCCGTCCTCCCCACCGTCAACCCCGCTTGGCCGGCTGAGCAGCCTCCGGACCGCATATCGAACGGAGAAGTAGCGGATGCGCAGTGCGAGCGCAGTCAACTCGTGACGCTCGGGAAGTCGCGATCGAGAGCGTCTGACAGATCCCCATTCCGTGTTGAGCCGCTTCCACGTGTCATGAAGCCAGGGTGAGAACAGTATCAGTCTGGTTTCCTTTGCCCTGCGAACATGCTCAGGGCGGGTGGCCGGGACAAGCCCTTTCGGGGTGAGAAGTAGGTTAGCGTCGTACAGGGTGAACTGACGGTCAGGGCCACCCCCAAGCTTCTGGTTCACAAGTGCTTCCTGAGAGTTCAGCATCGAATCCCAGGTTCCTGCCGTCGAGATGTGGCGATAGTCGTGGTTCTGGTGGACAGCGGTGACCACTTCGGTAGCATCCACGATCACTGCGCCTCGTCGCCTGGCTCGAAATAGGAGCCACTCATCCCAGATGCTCCGGCCAATCGCAAACGGTGGAATCTCCCCCCACATGCCTCGCTGAAAAGCGAAATAGTCGATGCCGGTTACCGCGTGAAGCACGCCACGTCTTGAGATGTCAGCGCGCAACCGGTCTTCCCAGGTCGCATCTAGGGTCAATGGCTCAGTTACGTCCATGTCCCATCGCTGTCCGACCATCAGGAAGGAGAGCCGGCTTCCAGCAAGCCGCCGAATGGCGGGAGTGAAATCGCTCATGAGCATGATGTCGGCGTTCACGTAGCAGAGGACGTCATGTGTGGCCATCCGTTGCGCCTGCGCGAACATGTCACCTATGAGGGGAGTCCCATGAGCGTTCCGCGCAATGGCGGGAACATGGAGGAAGCTGAAGTCCCTGGCAACCTCAGAGGTCCCGTAGTCATCCCCGAATAGAATGACCTCGGGCCGGGGGTCGAGCAGCGTCCAACTGCGCAGCGCATTCCGCTGGATAACGTCGATGTGCCCGCGAAACGGCTTCGGGAGAGAAAACAGTGTCAGCATGGTCTTCCTTAGCCCCGCGTGACGCCGCTGCCGATCGCCACGTAGGTCACCGAGCCGGGCAACTCCTCGGGAGTGAGAACACGCC
>JAJYKO010000575.1 GCA_021788565.1 Chloroflexota bacterium | reverse complement strand
GGCAAAGGTCCGGGTCACGAACCGATCGATGCGGGCGGGCAGGTGCTGCTCGATGGCCGTGGCGCGGGTCTCGGACATCTTCCCGGCGGACACGGCCTTCTGCAAGGCCGCCTCCACATCGGCCGTCCCACCGTCTATGTAGGCCACGTCGGTAAAGCCCATCTGCTTGAGGAGGTGGGCGCCGATCGCCGCCTGCCCGCCCGCTCCACACGTGACCATCACGGGACGCGCGCGGTCGTGAAGCTCGGGCGCCCGGAGCTGCTCCGGGAGTTCCATATCGGCTCGGATGGGCAGCATCCCGAGCGAGATATTGATGCCGCCTGGTATGAGTCCACAGGCTCCGGCGTCAACCGCGTCCTGCACATCTATGACGAGCGTGTCGGGCTGCCGCCGGCTCTTCTCCCGCGCTTCCTCCGGTTTCAATCCGGGCACCACCGCCTGGGCCTGCTGCACCATCTCACGAAAAGTCAGAGCCATCCTTGTTCCCTCCTTCATCTTGGCGGGTCTACCCCCGCTGGGAACGCGATGCCATTCCTGGCTTTTCATGGCAACAGAACCTGCCGGGTGGTGACTACTCCCAGCGCCAGACGCGGGCCGCGATGATGCCGGTGGCGACCAGCCAGACCGCCATGTCCAAGAGATCCGTGCGCAGCGCCGAGGCACCGAGCGTCAGCTGGCCCGACATGAGCCCGCGCAGCGCGCCAGCCAGATAGGTGCGCGGAAAGTAGTTGACGATATGCGCCAGGACCTTCGGAAGCGAGGAGACGGGAAAGAAGATGCCGGAGAAAAACATCATCGGAAAGCTGATCAGGTTGACGATGGGGATGGTCGCTTCCTGTGTCTGCGAGATGCCGGCCACGATAAAGCCGATGGACAGGAAGATCGCCATACCCAGGAGCAGCACCTGAACCACCGAAGCAATCGGTAGTACGATCGAGGCGTGCAGGAAGCCGACGGCAATCCCGATGATGATGACGGAGGTGGCCAGACCCACGGCGATGTAGTTCAGCACCGTCGCGCCGAGCAACTCTGGCGGCCGGAGCGGGGTCACCCGAAAGCGCCGAAGGATGCCTTTCTCCTTCCAGCGGGTGAGACCGGACCCGATTCCGAACAGACTGTTCTGGATCACCATAAGGGCCAGCACCCCTGGCAGGAGAAAGTCCAGATAGGTGGCAGCGCGCGAGTGGGCCAGCGGGGAGGCGGCCACGCCGGGCCTTCCGTATCCCGAAGAAGCGGACGACGTGCCGGCCACAGTTCTTAGGCAGCGGCCATTGGATACATGGCGCCGGACGCCATGCGAACCCGGATCTCCGCACAGGCCAGCGAGTCGTTGCGATGCCGGCCTGTGCCGGCCGCTGATTGTCGGTCCCCAACGCGTTGGGCGTTTGGGTCTGTTCAAGCCCACAGCGGCGGTGCTCACTCGTCACCACGCGGTGGGTACCCCATAGTCTCTAATGAGAGCGTCACGGGTCACGATTACAAGTTCTTCACAGATGGCCTGGCTTACCAGGATCCGATCGAAGGGGTCTTGGTGAATGGGTGGCAGTTCTGCCACGGCGAGAGTGTGGTTCAGCTGGATGGGCAATACCAGAAATTGATTGTCCAGGACTGCGTCACGGATTAGAGACTCCACCGACCGGCTAACCGACATCCGGCCGAGTGCTGTCTTAATGACGATCTCCCACGCTACAGCCACGCTGAGAAATACCTCATTGCCGTCATCCGCGAGCAGTGTCCGCGCGCTGTCTGGCAGATGGGCGTCGTCCGCGATCCACCAGAGAAAGGCATGAGTGTCCAGCAGCAATTTCATTCCGTATCAGCGTCCCCGCTAAATAGTTCCGACGGCAGCGGGTCATCGAAGGTGTCGTGCACCACGAACCGTCCCCGTGCACTGCCTGGCACCCTCTTCCGACGGTGGTACGGTACGAGTTGAACTACGGGCTGTCCGGCCCGGGCGATCAGTATCTCTTCGCCCGCGAGCGCCCGCTCGACCAGGCGAGACAAATTGGTCTTGGCATCATGCATGTTGAAGGTGCGTGCCATGCTGATCCTCCTCCGCCTATATGTTAGCTAACTATGTGAGCTAACTCAAGGGCGTTAGTCGACCCTTGGGGAAGTCTGATGAGATGAAGAGTGTAGCCCAGTTCGTTGCTAGACAGCATCTCCCTCACCGCCGCGGTCAGCGTGGCGGGCGAGTCGACCCGGACCCCGAGTATGCCGGTTGCGGAGTCTCTGGCACCGCAGCCACAATGTGTGTAGGTGGTTGTGTAGGTGTATAGTGACCGTCGGGAAGTGACGCTGTGGTTCGGAAGCAAGTCCTCATCCTTCAGAGTCAGGACGTTGCCCTACGTCGGTTGGCAGCTCGGTCCGGGAAGTCTGAGGGCGCTCTGGTCCGCGAAGCTCTCGACCGCCTTCTCCAGAGCGAAACTCAACAAGAGGCGGCGTGGGAAGCCTTATTGGACCGATGGGAGCGCGAGCCTATCCCTGAGGAGCTGCGCTTTTCCTGGCGTCGGGAGGAAGCGTATGAAGCGCGGATCTGCCGAGTCGAACGGAGTTCTGGTTGATACCAACGTTCTCATCGCAGCGCGTGGATTTGACCGCGATCCCGTTGCGGCACGGAGCGCGAGAGGCGCGTTGACGGCCGTTAGGAAATGGGGGGTCCTTCCGACTCAGGTGCTCGCCGCATACGCCGCCGTAGCCATCCGCCATGGACGCGCTGTCCTATTGGTTCGTCAGGACGTCGTAGATCTTGCAGCGACCTGGCGGATCGTCGGTCCAGACTCGGACACGGTGCCTTTGGCTTTAGAAGGGGTCGCACGTTACGTCATGAGCTTTTGGGACGCGATGTTGTGGGCAACAGCCAAGCAACACGACCTCCCAGCCATCTTAAGTGCTGACGGCCCAACCGGCACCACCGTTGGCGGCATCTCGTATCTATCGCCAGCAAGCCTCGAGAACGCCACCTAAAAGCGTGTATATCTCGACGGTTTGGCAAGAGCTCAGCTCGGGGCGCTTACCTCGGTGGTTGGAACTCAATTCAGTGCTTGGTGCAGCAGAGGATTCACGGCAACAAACGCACGACCCGCGCGCGCCAGAAGACGAGCTTTGCTTCCCAGGCGGGTTAAGGGTGTCCCATCCTGCTCCACCCGCATGACGAGTCCGACGTCTTCCAGCGTTCGCGCCGTCGCATATTCTCGGCAACGCGCGTGAGGGCACACGTACTTCGGTTCACAACGTGTGCAGGTGTTTGTGTATGGGTTCTTGCGATTCTGGGAGGCGCACCGACCCTTTGGTCGGCGCCAGGCTTGTTAGGGGAGCGAGTGCCAATGGGCCAGCCAGTCCGCGGGCGCCACGACGTTGGCGCTCCCGCGCGTGTCCGGGGGGTAGTGCCGCAGATTTCCCGTGATGAGATCGACTCCAGGCCCCCAGGCGATGGCAACTTCTAAGAACATGGCATCGTCGGGGTCCGGTAGGGAGACGGAGACGCGACCGGCATTTACTGCGTAGCCCGATCCCCTGATGAACTCGAGGAGAATGGCTACCCGCTCTGCGTCAAACCCAAACTTGGGCCTAGCGAGAACCTCGCGGTACTCAGCCAGGATGCGACTGTCGAGGCCCAATGCAACGTCCCCCGCCAGGACCAAGCCAAGGACTGCCGCAGGGGGTCCGTGCGGTGTCAGTAGTCCCGAAACCACAACGTTGGTGTCGAGTACGATCCGCGCCTGTTCGATATCAGGCACCGTGGCGACCTTGACGCTCCCGGCGCACGGCCCGGATCTCGGATCCGATCTCGTCGTCTGTCATCGACGAGCGACCCGACCGGACGCTCCCGTCCTGAAGGGCTTGCAACGCCAGCTCAGCCCTCGCCCGGCGTACCGCTGCGACATCGGCTTCCAGCGAACTCTCGGACGTCCGGGTGATGAGGGCGATAGGCTTTCCGTTCGACGTAACGACGACCTCACTGGCCGTTTCGAGTGCATCCCAGACTTCCCCCAGGCGTTCGCGGAGGGCGCGAACTGACACCATCCTCACGGGAAACACCTCCGTTCCCTCTATCGTGTACACAATATAGCACTCAGATGTGGTCATCGGAAGTGGCAAATCCCCAACCGGACCGAGACCTGCCAGGGCACGCCGCAAAGTCTGGGTCTTGGTCAAGACTGGCCAAGCTCCTTCGGATTGGACCCCCATATTCACGGCCGTTCTACGTCTGCCATGGCCCACACAACCGCACGGATGTCGATTCGCTCTGCCGCTGCGGCGCGTTCTTCTCGTGGGCGCAAGTACTGCCTCTAACAGCAACTGCACCCAGAATGCCGGGTCGGTTGAAAGGGGTGAAGAATGCGCTGGAGGATGAGATCTGCCACCGACCGGTGGACCTGGGGGACGGAGCACGTTGTCACATATATCCGGCAATCTGCCCTGGAGAGCCTGAGCCCGCTCTCCGTCTGCCACGGCCCAATCTAACAGCGGATATACGTACTTTATGCAGGGCACCGTGCTCAGGTCTTCAATGACTTGTGCCACGAGCTTCAGAGTGAGCCGATAACCGACTACAAGGCCCCCGAGAGTCGCTCCCACGCGTCCTCCCCCAGGGAAGTGAGGTAGCCCTCTACTCGTGGCAAGTACGTCTCGGTGGCGCGTCGCCTGCGAGTTGCCGCCGTCTGCCATCGGCTTTCGTGGAGTGAGCAGAACCAACCATCTTTTTAGGGACAGCATGGCTCGCGCCACTTCTTGGGTGGGTTTCCGAAG
>JAJYKO010000574.1 GCA_021788565.1 Chloroflexota bacterium | reverse complement strand
CTTGTAGGGGCCGGCGGCTCTGCCGGCCCGCGTTGACTATTCCTTGTCCCACTGAATGTCCTGGAAGCCGCGCATGGGGCAGAACTTGGGGCCGCACATGGAGCAGGCGCGCCCGTCATCGGCGCATTCGTCGGACGCGGCGCTGCGGTACATGGAGCGCGCCATGTCAGGGTCCAGGGAGAGCGAGAACTGCTTCCGCCAGTCGAATCCGGCGCGCGCACGGGCCATGTCGTCGTCTCGGGTTCGCGCACCGGCCTTTCCCCTGGCCACGTCCGCGGCGTGAGCAGCGAGCTTGTGGGCGACCAGGCCGGCACGCACGTCGTCGACGTCAGGCAGGCCCAGGTGCTCCTTGGGCGTCACATAGCACAGCATGTCGGCACCGTACCAGGCGATCATGGCGCCACCAATCGCCGATGTGATGTGGTCGTAGCCCGGCGCGATGTCCGTCACCAGGGGTCCGAGAGTGTAGAAGGGAGCCCCATGGCAGGATTCCTTCTCACGGCGCACGTTCATCTCGATCTGGTCCATGGGCACGTGGCCAGGTCCCTCGATCATGACCTGCACGTCCTTCTCCCACGCCCTCAGGGTCAACTCCCCCAGCGTGTCCAGCTCGGCAAACTGGGCCTCGTCCGAAGCGTCGGCAAGGCAGCCGGGGCGTAGCCCGTCGCCCAGGCTGAGCGTGACATCGTACCGACGCGCTATCTCCAGGACGTCGTCGAAATGCTCGTAGAGGGGGTTCTCCTTGCGGTGATAGGCCATCCAGCGAGCGAGGAGCCCGCCGCCGCGACTGACGATTCCGGTGATTCGCTTGCGGGCTAGCGGCAGATGTTCGCGAAGCAGGCCGCAGTGAACCGTCATGTAGTCGACGCCCTGTTCGGCCTGCCGCTCGATGACAGAGAGAAGAAGATCGGTCGTCAGGTCCTCGGCTCGATCGACTATGGCCGCCGCCTGGTAGATTGGCACGGTGCCGATGGGTACTGGGCTCGCGCCGATGATGGCAGAGCGTATGGCGTCCAGGTCACCACCGGTGGAGAGGTCCATCACCGTGTCGGCACCATATTTCAGCGAGACCCGTAGCTTATCCAACTCCGCGTCGATGTCGGACTTGACTGTAGAGTTGCCGATATTGGCGTTGATCTTCACGGTCGCTTCGGCGCCGATGCCCATCGGCTGCAGCGACGCATGGTTGACGTTGGCCGGAATGATAAGCCGCCCGGCGGCCACCTCGGAGCGGACGAGGTCCGGGGCTATGTTTTCCTTCTGAGCGACCTGAAGCATTGCGGGAGTGATCTCTCCGAGGCGAGCGGAGCGCATCTGCGTCGCGGTGGATCGGGCGGTGTCTTTCAGGGTCATTGTCTCTCCTCCAGTTGTTGTGGCCGGTGCGCGGCCGAGTCAGGGTGTCGTAGCGGTTGGCGGCCTGCGCCGGAGGAGGCTAAGGGAAGAATCGCGAGTACGTGCGAGGATAAATAAAAAGGCCACAGTCGTAGACGGTGGCCGCACTATACTCGGTATGAGCCGCTTTCCCTACGCCAGTTCTACCTGGTTCAGGTTCGAAGAGTTGGTGGTCTTGATACCGCCTCTCAGCTACTCGCTCCCCCAGCGGCCGCTAGGTATTCAGTTGTACGCGAATTATTCGCGCGACGAATAATACTCCCAAGTAACGGCTTCGCGCAAACGGAACGGCATTGCCTCCTGGCACCAGCCTTGCAGCGGGTTTGTTGTTGGAGCGGCGGTCTGGCCGCGGACCACTCGTTTTGCGAACCCTTCAGAGACGAAAGGATTGCTCACGTGGAGTACATCGAGAATCGAACTTTCGACGAGATCAAGATCGGCGACAGCGCGAGTCTGACGCGTACCCTGAGTCAGCAAGACATCGAGCTCTTCGCGGTCATGTCCGGGGACGTCAATCCCGCTCACGTGGACCTGGAGTACGCTCGGAGCGACATGTTCCACAAGATTATCGCCCACGGCATGTGGGGCGGTACTCTGATCTCGGCCCTTCTGGGTACGAAGCTACCAGGGCCGGGGGCCATCTACCTGAGCCAGGACCTGCGCTTTCGCCGTCCCGTCGGACTCGGCGACACTATCACCGTCACGGTCACGGCAACGGAGAAGGACGAGGAACGTCATCGGATCACCTTCGACTGCGCCTGCACGAATCAGAGCGGTGACGTCGTGATTAGCGGAACCGCGCTGGTGATCGCACCGACAGAGAAGGTGAAACGCCCTCGGGTCATTCTGCCGGAGGTTCACCTGCACGACCACGGGGCACACCTCCGACAGCTCGTCGAGTCCGCGAAGGGGCTAGAGCCGATCCGAACGGCGGTGGTGTACCCCGTGGATACGAATGCCCTGCTCGGGGCGATCGACGCTGCCGAGGCGAACCTGATCGTCCCGATTCTGGTGGGCCCCGAGACTCGCATTCGAGCGGCAGCTGAAGCCGCGGACGTCGACCTCTCGCCCTATGCGATCGTGCCGGCCGAGCGTGACAGCGCGGCGCCGAAAGCCGTGGCCATGGCGCGTGCAGGTGAGATCGAGGCGCTGGTCAAGGGCACCATGCACTCCGACGAGTTGATGAAAGCGGTCACGGCCCCGCATGCCGGACTTCATACGATCCGCCGCATGAGTCACGTGTGGATGATGGATGTGCCGACCCATTCACGCCCGCTCTTCATCACCGATGCCGTTGTGAACATCTACCCGGATCTCGAAGACAAGCGGGACATCGTGCAGAACGCGATCGATCTCGCCCACGCGCTGGGTATCGAAGTTCCGAAGGTCGCCATTCTGTCGGCGCTGGAGACCGTGGACTCCCGCATCAGTTCTACCCTGGACGCCGCCGCTATCTGCAAGATGGCCGACCGCAAGCAGATAACTGGCGGCCTGGTCGACGGGCCTCTCTCCTTCGACGACGCAGTCTCGGCAGACGCCGCGCGAAATCGGGGCGTCGTGTCGCCGGTAGCGGGGCAGGCGGACATCCTGGTGGTGCCGGACCTGGAGTCGGGGAACATGCTGGTCAAACAGCTGGAGTATCTGGCCGAGGCGAAGAACGCCGGCGTGCTCGTCGGAGCGCGAGTGCCGGTCGTGCTGACGAGCCGCACCTACGGCTCGCTCGCCCACGTGGCATCCTGCGCCCTCGCTCTGTTTCTGGCGCACGACCGGCGCAGCAGCAGACCGTAGGGCGCGGCGTGAAGTAGGGGTAAAGCATCCGACCGGAGAGTAGATCTCCCGATTGGCGCAAGCGCGGCGGATGCTTCGCCCCTACACTTGGGACAGGAAAAAAATAGGGAGTATCATTCCCGGGTCTCTGATACTCTGCAACATTGTACCGGGAACAATTCCCACAGGGGGGAGCCTACCGGTGAAGCCGCTTAGCACGGCGAAGATGCTCATCTACAGCACCGGCAACGCCGGTGCCAACCTGGTGTATGCCTTCGCCAACTTTGGCCTCCCCCTCTTCCTGTCGGCCTATCCTGTCAACAACGTAGTAGTAGGGTTGCTGGCTCAAGAGCGATCGCTCGTGGGCGGATTCGTCCAGCCGCTCGTAGGGGTGCTCTCGGACCGCCTGCCACCAAATCGACTGGGCCGCCGGCGGCCGTTCTTCCTGGTCGGCGTACCACTCACCGCGTTGTCGCTGCTCGTCCTTTCGGCATATCCGCCGCTGTGGGCCGTCCTGGCAGTAATGACCGTACTGTCGTTCTTCCTGGCCGTGGCTTACGATCCGTACATGGCGTTGATGCCGGACATCACCCCTCCGGAGCAGCGGGGTCGGGTTGGCGGCGTAATGGCGGTCTTCAACATGCTGGGAACCCTGCTGTTGATCGGCGTTGCCTTCGCTCTGTGGCAACAGCATCAGCAGCTGGTGTTCTGGCTGGTCGCGGGCGGGCTCGTGGCGTCCTTCGGCGTCACTTTCTTCGGGATCACCGAACCGAGGCTTTCTGAAGTGAGACGTCCAGAGCCGCGCCCGAGCGCCGCCGTCTACCTGCGCGACGTACTGAGCCGTCGTGAGATGATGAAGTACCTTGCGTGCACCTTCTTCTTCTGGTTGGGCAACGGCGGCGTGACGCCATTCGTAACACGGTTCGGGGTCGAGGTGATGGGCCTTCCCGAGAATGTCTCGTTTCTGATGGTGCTGCCGGCTATCCTGGGTACCGCCGCCTTCGCGGTGCCGGCCGGTCTCCTCACCGAGCGCTACGGGAAGAAGCCGGTGCTGACAGTGGGATTCTTCCTCTTTGGGGCAGCAGCGCTCGTGGGGGCGCAGCTAGTCCACGGCATACCGGACGGAATAGTGCTCATGTCCATCGTAGGAGTAGCGAACGCGATCACAACTGCGCTGATCTTCCCGCTATTCGCGGACATGATCCCTCCCACCCGCATCGGGGAGTTCACGGGGATTAGTTCCTTCGTGGCTTCGATCGCGCAGCCCCTAGGAGCAGTCGCCGCCGGCGCTATGGTGGATACCACAGGCAGCATGAGGGGCGCCTTCTCGGCGGGCGGCGTGGCAATGCTGATCGCCTTCGCGCTGCTGCTCACAGTCAGGCAGCCAGTGATCGGTGGTGAGTGAGGACTGCCGCTCCGTGATTCGTTATCGAGCATCCAGGAGCCGGCGTTCCCTCTAACACCGGCGGTCGATTAGGGAGCCGCTCGGGTTGAGACAACCCCATGCTCCAAGGCCCTATTTCACGAGTAACGGGACGCCCTCATCACTCGTCCTTCGGCTTGAAGTCGAGGGCCGCGGAGTTGATACAGTAGCGCAGCCCC
>JAJYKO010000573.1 GCA_021788565.1 Chloroflexota bacterium | reverse complement strand
TGTTTTCGAGACGCTGGAGAGAGCAGGTCGATGCTCGTACACACCATCGGCGTTACACCATATTCGCCGAATGGGTATGCATCGCTACGGTCGCAATTGTCAGAGAGTTCTGAAGAGGTCAATGCTATGACTTGGGGCGCCGGGTTACCTGCCCTTGCTGAGTGTGCCGCCGTTCTCCACTTCGGTATCGGCAACAGTGCTCTGTTTGTGCCTAGTAGCTGTACGGATCGTACGTGCACGGTCTCGCAGCCTTTCGAGTATGGCCAGCTTCTCTTCCACTGGACGCTGCGCCTGGGACCGTCGCCACGCCAGCTTGCTTTCGCTGATGCGCTGGAAGTCAGAACTCACGGTTCACCTCCAAGGTACTTCCGCTCGAACGTCCGCCATTTGTCGATCAACCCATGCCTTCGACGGATCTGCTCAAACCGTTCCATGTCGATTCCGTTGGCTTCAATGAACTGGAGCAGACGAAGGTGGTCCTTGACTCGACCTGTGTCCAGCGCGATAGCCGCTAGGTGCTCAGCCGTGAACACTCGAGCCGGTGCACCCGCCACGTCCACGGTGATGGCCTCGACCAGAGCCTCGTCCACGAGAGGTCCGGTGGATGGAAGTAACTGGACGGGCCATCCAGAAATGACGATGTGCTCGCCTTGCACCCTTCCTCCACGAGCAGTGAGGTAGTCGAAGGCTGGGCGTGGATCGATCAAGCCATGTGTTGGCTGCCCTGAGAACGTTACAAAGACGTCCACATCCTCAGTGGCGGCAGGCTCGATGTAGAAGGTTGCTCCCACCGCCCCTCCAATGGCGTAGCGATCCACGATCCCATCGGCCTCCATCCGATTGATGGTTATGATCACATCGACGATGCTCATGGAAGGCTTATCTTCTGTCGGCTGCGGGCGGGTTCGGGCACTTCCCCCTTCCTCCATCGCCAGCGTATACCCCTTCCCATCCGCATACCTTCCAAAATGAATGCTGCACCATCCCAGCGTGGACCCGCCACTTGTCGGCGCGACACGCCGCCGTGACTGGCTTCCCCCAGTAGAGGCGAGAGCCATAGCTACGGATAGTATACGGCACTCGCGGCTTCGGGGATCGGGCAGACACGCGTTCACGTCGTAGACGTAACTCGTCTGGGTGCTCCCCACCGCCTTGCTCGCCCGCTTGCCGTCACCTGCCTACTTCCAGCCAACGGCCGAGAGTCTTTCCAGCCGCTCGATTTGTCGAAGTCCAGAGGTGAGGATCCCCCCCGCCCGAATCAGGGGAATGGCATCGGATCGGACGCCCCTGTTGGCAACTATCCAGAGGTGGGCGAACTTGATGTTGTAAGCCTTTTCCAAAGCCCTGGCATTCACGAGGAAACGCTCTACCTGCGCCTTCGTCACCGCCCCTCTTCGGTGCTTGACCTCGATCGCCCAGCAATCCGCAGGTGTGTCCCCTTCAGTCGTCACGTCGAGCTCATAGGTGTCCGGTCGGCCACCGTAGAGACGCTGAGGATCATCCTTCTTGAGCTGTCGAACGTGACGCACAGTGGGTAGCAGGAACCTACCGGTGACTCCGAGCAGCTTACCCTCGAGCTCCTGGCCGGCGAACTGGCGAACCAGATTCTCCACTCTCTTCTCGAAAAGGGGTCCCATCGCTGTGCGGTCGTCCGCGTGTCGCTGCTCCAACCAGGAGATGAGCATCTGAACGGCCCGATGGTCCGAGAGTAGCTTCTGAGGATCCTGTCGGGCAGGACCAGCAGCCAGCCACAGGCCAAACAGTGGGTCAAGAAGAGTCAGAACCCCGGATTGCTCCGCGAGGAAATCCGTGTCAATCAGCTGATTGACGCTCCGGTATATCTCGGCCTGACTATGGCGACGGACCAAGCGGCGCACCAGAGATGCCCTACTCAGAGGCTGGTGCATAGCTACCAGCTCCAGCACCTCCTCCAGGAGGTTGGTCTCGGCCTTTGACGCGTTCTCTGTGGCAGTCTTCCTCAGATAAGCGCAATGCTGGCCGATACTCGTACCCCGCCCAAACAACTCCTCCCTGAACGCAAGATCTATGATGTCAGGGGTAACCTGGCCGGTGCCAGCCCGGGCGATCTGCCGGGCTCTCTGAGCGATGGCGTGGACATAGAGTGGCCAGCCGCCGGAGATTCTATGGAGGCGCACCACGGCGTCCGGGTCGTGTGTGACTTCCTCTTCCTCCCACACCGATGTCGCGAGCTCACCCGTGGCGTCCAAGCCGAATGGATCCAACGATACGGAAGTAAAGCGAGTAAACAACGGGGACTCGCTGTCGCCTATCAGTTTCTTGAGTGCTGTCACCTTGGAACCCGCCACAGCGAACCCTACTCGTCCCTGGCGATCCAACGCCGCTCGCACCGTCCCGAGGAGATTCGAGGTATCTGGAGCCTCTTGGAGCCGGGTGATGTCCTGGAACTCGTCCAGCATGATCAGAAGAGGAATCCCCAGGACCTCTGACAGATGCCCGGGGAATCGCATCGTGGAGATCAACAGTTCCCCATTGTTGGGTTTCTCCATCCAAGTGATGATCTCCCTTACCAGGGGGACCAACCTGGGGTTGAGCGCCGCCGCCATTTCCAATAGCGCATCATCGGTCCGTGCGAGCGATGGCTCTAGCCCTTGGTACGTGGAGGTGGTGTTGAGCAACTCCCCTACTAGGAACCGTGCGTAACTCTCCGGACTGGAAACCACATCGTCCAGAGCCACATAGCAGATGGGAAACTCCGGGTGGCGCCGCCGCACCTCATCTAGCAGGACCGTCTTACCTATTCTGCGGAGCCCGAGGAGTGCCAGATGGCGGCGGTGACCTCTGTATAGGGCGGCTAGGAGCGAGTCAAACTCGTCCAATTCCCGAACTCGGTTGACGAAGAGTGGCGGCAGCGGCTGAACAGACACCTCGGCACCCCTGACGGAAGTTACGGTAGCGCATATTATCATGCGATGATAATTCATACTACAGTACCACGCCATCCCGGGAGGTGCTCGCCATCGGGGCGCGATCCAGCAGAGAAAGAGCAGCCCACAACACCGCGCGCAGATGCTACGGTAGCATGCATTATCCAGTCGTGAGAATTCATGCTACCGTATCGTGGACTAACAGCCGTCGGCCGGCTCTCCCACGGTCCGGCGTCATCCTGCACTTGGCTCCCACTTGAGCCGTTGGTATTGCAGAGCCGTCGAATACGCAGCGGCCGGGTTGAGTTCCACCGCGCGGCGAAGGCGCGGCCGAGGCCCCAGACCTACTTGTGGGTGCCGTCGTCCAGCAGGACGGGCAGGCTCGCGTTGACGTCGTAGGTGTAGGTCGTCTGAGTGCCCCCCACCGTCTTGCTGGCCCGCTTGCCGTCCCCGTCGTAGGCGTCGGTGGAGTTGGTGCCACTGACGTTGGCGGACTTCAGCCTGTTGGCCTGGTCGTAACCGAAGCTGTCGCTCCCCCTGGCCACCAGGTTCCCGTTGGCGTCCACGGTGTAGCTGGCTGGTGGACCCGGCGGAGGTGATCCTGTCCGCCCTGCCGTAGGAGTAGGAGGTACTCCCCATGGTGGCGCGGTGCCGATCAGGCCGCAGGTGTAGGAGGCAGAGCTAGCCCCTCCAATGCTGGCCAGCCTATAGAGCCTGTCGGAGTCGTGCGCAACCGTTGCCTTGACCTAGCCCCGGCTACCGTCGCCGGAATGATGCAACGGGATCGTCAATGCCCAAGTGTGCGCTCGAGCACGATCCTCCTCAGCTCTGTGTAACGTTCCAGTATCTCATCGAAGGCCACCTCCCGCCTGCCATCCCGGGACCTTACGCGCACCCGCTCCGGCCCTAACCCGAAAAGCAGGGGGTGCGGTCCCACCACTACGGCGCTGGCTTCGCCCCAGTCTATCTCTACTGGTGCTCCCCAGGCCCAATGGCCCACGATCCCACTGGCGGTCACGACGACGGACCACGAGACCCTTAAGCCCAGTACCAGGTCAGCCATCGCCAGCAGAAACCCCGGGACGAGCACGATAGCCAGTAGCAAATACCACCAGGGGGAGTGCAGCAGCGGCCTTGCGAAGACGAGGAAGATGATCAGAAGCAAGACCATACCCAGAATGACCAGTACGTCGTTGCGGACCCGCCCATTTGGATACGAGAAGTAGTTGGGGTCCCGGTGCTCAGCCGTCGTCCACTCGGCTCTGACCGCTCTCTGCTGCACAACGCGCTTCAGATCGCTGTAGTCTGGCAAGCGGCTGTCGAAGACCAAGATGCGGCTATCAGGAGCCCACATCCGCACCGTTTCTTCCGCCCGGGCGAGCCGCTGCTTGGCCTTGCCCACCACCTCGACGGTGCGCACGTCGCCCCAGGCCATCGCGACTGTTGGTCCGAGAATGGGCCTTCCCTCTATGCCCTCATCCGAGACGGCGATGCTGTGCGGCTCCAGCAACGACAGGATGAAGTTTCGGCTCACTACGAAGAGGAGGACCACGAACAGCAGCAAAACAAGAGGGGCGGCAACGAAATCGATTGGACGTTGGATCCGGCCGTACCTGACGAGCACCACTAACATCGCGCCGAAGAGCGCCATACCTGGCAGTAGTATCCATGGGTACCACGGCGAGTGCGAGAACAGCCTCGTGTTGCCAGCAGACATAGCCGCGTTCCCTCCTTCCAAACTCCCGATCCGTGGGCCCCATCACCCTGGCAGCGGGCCTGGCGTCGGCTCGGCAGGACTTCGCTCGTATCGTGTGCGAGAGGTAGGCTATCCCCACCAGGGCAGCCTACCTCACACGCTG
>JAJYKO010000572.1 GCA_021788565.1 Chloroflexota bacterium | reverse complement strand
CTTCCTCAACGACACTCCTCCACCCGAGAAAGAGAGACTACAAAGCCCCGAGGAGAGGGAGCGGTTCGACGACACGACCAAATGCATTCTTTGCGCGGCCTGCACCACCGCCTGCCCGCCCTTCTGGACGAATCCCCTCTTCGTGGGGCCCGCGGCGCTGGTGAACGCCCATCGCTTCATCTTCGATAGCAGGGACCAGGGGGCTCAGGAGCGGCTGGAGATACTGAACCAGCGGGAGGGTGTTTGGCGCTGCAGGACCGTGTTCAACTGCACCGAGGCCTGCCCGAGGGACATCAAAATCACCAAAGCGATCGAGCAGATCAAGCGGGCGGTGATGTTCAACAAGGTGTAGCCTACCCCAGCATCTCCTTATACACGCGGTAGGTCTGCTCGGCGATACGGGCCTGGGTGAATCGGGCCATCACGCGGGCTCGCCCTCGTGCCCCCAGTGTACTGCGTAGCTCCTGCGAGCCGCGCAGCGCTTCGAGGTGAGTTGCCAGCGTGCCTACGTCGCCCTCAGGGAAGATCATGCCGGCGTCCCCGATGACGTTGGGAATCTCACCAGAGTCTGAGCCCACGACAGGCACCTCGCACGCCATCGCTTCCACGAGGGCCCGCCCGAACTGCTCCTTCCAGTTGGGGCGACTACGAGACGGGAGCACCAGCGCATCCAGGCTGTTCAGAATCTCCGGCATGCGGTCGGACGGCACGCCTCCGAGCATCTCCACTCGATCGCGCATGCCCATCTCAGTCACCCGTGCCTCGATCGCCGGCTGAAGCGGCCCCGCCCCTACCAGAACTACCGTGTACTCCCCTTTCAGCCGCGTGGCCGCTTCCAGCAGGTCCAGCACTCCCTTCTGCTCCACCAGCCGCCCGACAAAACCGATTCTGAACGAGCGATGAGTGATGGGTGATGAGTGATGAGCGGGAAGTTCTGGGTTCTGGGTAGATGACTGATGACTGATGGCTGATGACTTGAAGACGTTCGGGTCCACCCCAAACTGCGGGATCAAGTCGATGGGCCTGGCGAAGCCCTTTCGCCGCAGCACCTCTACGGCCTCGGAGTTGCCCGCGATGGCCCGGTCGGCCCTCCCAAAGCAGTACCCCTCGATCCAGGAGAACGGAGGGAGGTACCGGCGATAGAGGTTCTGCCAGGTGAAGAAGAGCGACCTGGCGCCGTATCGGCGAGCGAGGTGGATCATATGCCACGTGGCCGGATTGTAGGGCTCCTCGTCGGCGTGCACGATGTCCGGCCGGAGGTCGCGGATCACCCGGCCGAGGCTCGGGAAGTGGAACAGGTGAAACCGTCCATTGAATCGGATAGGCTCGACCATCAGGCGGTACCCGCGCGTGTGCAGCCGCTCCAGGGGGATACGACGGACCTCCTCCTGCCAGTAGGGCGGCACCACCACTGTCAAGTCCACGCCACGCGCCGCGAGCTCTTCCAGCTTCCGCTGGTAGGTTCCAACGACGCAAGCCTTGGAGACCATCAGGACCTTCACGAGACCACCTTCCGGTAGACGTCCAGTGTCCTCGCGGCGGACCGGTCCCAGTTGAACTCGGCGGCTCTGCGGAATCCCCGCTGCCGCATCTCATCCCTGAGCCCTGCGTCCTTCAGCAGCTTCACCATCGCCCCCGCCATGACATCCACGCTGGTCGGATTCACCAGCAGCGCCGCGTCGCCGGCCACCTCCGGAAGCGACGACACGCTGGATGTGATCACCGGCGCGCCGCAGGACATCGCCTCCAGCACCGGTATGCCGAACCCCTCGTACAGGGACGGAAAGACGAAAGCCGTGGCCGCGCTGTACAGCATCGCCTTCTCTTCGTCCGAGACCCTGCCGGTCACGACCACCACGTCCCCCAGCCCAAGCTTTTCCACCAGCGGCCTCGGATCTGGATAGAGAGGATGGCCGACCAGGTTGAGCGATCCGGCGAGCACCAGCTGATAGGGACGTTCGAAGCTTGAGCGGGCCGCGTGAAAGGCCCGGATCACCCGCTCGACGTTCTTCCTTAAGTCAAAACCCCCGAAGTAGAGCAGGTACTCTCCCGAGATGCGGAAGCGGTTCTTCATGCCCTCCACGGCGGTTCGGTCCGCCACGGGGCGGAGACCGGGATCCGCGGCGTTGTAAGCCACGTGGACGCGCTCGGAAGGGATGCCGAGGGTTCGGACGATGTCGGCCCTGGCCGCCTCGGACACGGTGATTATCGCTCGGGCGCGCCTCGCCGCCGCGGAAACCATCCTCATGTAGACGCGCACGTGTAGCGGCCTGCTGTAAGCGGGTAGGATCAGCGGAATAACGTCGTGGATCGTGACCACCGTGGGCACGTTTGGATAGAGGGGCGACGCGAAGTAGGGCGAGTGGAGGAGGTCGATTCCTGTTCCGGCGCATGCCTGGCGGAGCGCTACCTGCTCCCACCAGATCTTGCCGGCCCGAATCCCCAGCCGTGCACTGGCCCCCTCGATCTTCCTCGTCTGGAAATGAGAACCCAATCGCGGCGTCCGCGATTTATCCCCGTTCCCCAGGGAAGGGCAGAGCAGCACATACTCGTCCGCTCCTCCCATCCGATCCAGCCCTTCCAGAAGGCCCAGCAGGTGCTCGGCACTTCCGGTCATCGGCCTCTGTAGGAAGAAGGCATTAACGGCTATGCGCAATGCTTCCCCTCACTACTCACCACTCATCACTGGGCCAGCCTGCGGTAGACCGCCAGCATCTTCTCCGCGGCCGCGGGCCAGGTGAACCGACGCGCCTGCTCCAGTCCCGCGGCCACGCTTCGGGCCCGCAACTCCGAGTCCTCGAACAGCCGCACCATGGCGTCCGCGAGCTCCTCGGTGCTCTCGGCCTCTACCGACAGCGCCGCGTTACCTACCACTTCCGGAAGGGAGGAGGAATTGGACACGACTACCGGCGTTCCGCACGCCATCGCCTCCAGCGGGGGCAGGCCAAATCCCTCATAAAGCGACGGGAACGCGAAGATATCTGCCGCCGAGTATAGGGCTGGCAGATCGGTGTCGGGGACGTACCCCGGGAAGAGGATCTCCGATGCCAGGGGAGACGACTGCGCCCGCTCGTAGATCGGATCGGACAACCAGCCGCGCTTGCCTGCCAGCACCAGCTTGTGCGGTAGATCGACGCGCGCCTTCAGCATCTCGAACGCTTCGATGAGCCGCACCAGGTTCTTGCGAGGCTCGATCACGCCCACGCTCAGGATGAACGGCGCACCGCCGCTCACCCGCTCCCGCATCTGCCGCAGTACTTCCTGGTCGCGGACCGGCGCGAAGTTGGTATCCACTCCCCCGGGGACTACCTCCACCTTGGCGGGACGCACCCCCAGCAGGCATATCAGGTCGTCTTTGGTGTTCTCCGAGTCGGCCAGGATGAAGTCTGACCGCGCCACCGACCGCGGTACGGTCTTTTCCAGGTAGTCCCTCAACCTGCTGTCGGCACACTCCGGCCTCAGCAGAAAGGCCAGATCGTGCACGGTCAGCACCTTGGCCCCCCGCCACACCGGCGCCAGGACGAAGTTCGGGGAGTGGAACACGTCCACCCTGCCCGTCAGCAGGTCCACCGGCACCGGGAGGCTGAGCCGGTGCCACATTGCCGTCAGGGCTCGATCGGAGATCGGTATCCGGTGCGGGACGAAGTTCGCGGCCTTCGGCAGGTCAGGCACGACCCCCTTCGGAGGGTCCGCGTACAGCAAGACGTACTCTGTATCGTGGTCCATCGCGGCCAGTGCATGAACGAGGCTGCGCACGAAGCGGCCGATGCCCGCGCCTTGGTACACCGCTGGCGTGTAGTCAATCGCGACTCGCATCACTTCTTCTTTGATAGCATATAGGCTACTGCCCCGAACACCACCAGGCTCCAGTAGCTGATCACGCGGTCCAGTATCGCCACACTCGCGGCCAGGCCCTCGTTCATCCCCGGCGCCAACCCCAGGTGGCCTGCCATCACGAGGATCATTATGGTGGTGCCTTCCACGACCCCTAGCCCCGCCGGGGTGCCCGGGATGGTGGTGAGCAACGACTCCGCGATGGCTGTGAGCAGAACGATAGGGAGGCTGATCGCGGTCAGCCCCAGGGAGAGGACGACGAGGTACAACCTCACGGCCTCTATGAGCCAGGCAACCACCGAGTAGCTGAGCACCAACGGCATCCGACGGAAGGAGTTGAGGGTGCCGTCTTCCAGGTGGGCGTAATGGACGTGGAATCTCGCGGGGATCACTCTCCGGATCAGCTGCCCCTGGCTTCGCATGGCGACCAGTCCTACTATCGTCACGGCTACTAGCGCCAGCGAGCCCTGCGCGCCCGCCACGATTTCGCGGGGCAGCGTGCCGCGAAAAGCCACCAGGGCGGTGACGCCCAGCAGCACGAAGGTCAGCAGCAGGTCGATTATCCTCTCCGCCAGGATGGTCCCGAACGTCTTGGAGAAGGAGACCTGGGAGGTACGCTTCAGCAGGTATGCCCTGTAGGCGTCTCCGAGCTTCGCGGGCATAATGCAGTTGGCGAACCAGGAGAGGAAAATTACCTCGGCGAGTCCGAGCATCGAGGGGAGCTTGAACCCGGCTTCCTCGGTCAGGCCCACGTTCTCCAGCAGCAGCCTCCAACGCACGCTTCTGACGAGAAAAGTGGTGTAGTAGATCACCAACGCCGCCATGAAAATGGCCGGATTCGCCGCCCGGATGTGGCCGACGATATCGGACACATTCAGATTCATCTTGTCGAAGACGAAGAAGATGATGGCGAAGGCTACTGCAAAAGAGACGAGGGTGCG
>JAJYKO010000571.1 GCA_021788565.1 Chloroflexota bacterium | reverse complement strand
CCCTTCTCGGTATGGATGCCAACGTAGCTGCGGCAGATCTCTTCCTGGCGCTTGAGGGAGCTGTACTCGCCTATCGCCTGCTCATCGGTCGAAACCCTGGTGTTTAGCCCTCGCCCCCCCGCTTTACCTACCTCAGGGACAGGATCAACGAGGAGGCGCGCGAGGTGCGGGACACTGCGCGTCGCATCACGGCTCTGTTGCTGATGGGCCCAAGATTGGACGCCAATTACCTCGCCGCCAAGGAGCCCGCGCACGATTGGCCTCTGAAGAGCACCAAATAGGGTCCTATCCCCGGTGCCAAGAGAGCCAACAGGGGATTGGCGAGCCTGCTCACGTCAGGAGCCCCCGCCTCAGCGCATACTTGATCAGGTCGGCGCGGGCGTGGAAGCCCATCTTGCGAAAGATAGCGGCCCGGTGAAAGTCGACCGTGTTGCGGCTCAATACCAGATTCTCGGCGATCTCCCGCACCGTCTTCCCCTGCGCGAGAAGGATCAGAACCTGTCGCTCCCGACCCGTCAGACTATCCCAGGGATCCATGGCCGCCGACTCTACCGGCTTCTCGCGGTAGGTGGCCAGAACGGTAGCGGTGACCTGAGGGTCGAGGAACTTCTTGCCCTCGTGAACGGCGCGAATGGCCCATACCAGCTCCTCTCCCTCCGACTGCTTCAGCACGTATGCGTCGATGCCCGTATGGAGGAGTACCTGCAGGTACTCGGGATTATCGTGCTGGGTGAGCACGAGGAGCTTCACGCCTGGATGACGTTCACGCAGGAGTCCGGCCAGCACAAGGCCGTTCATTCCCGGCATGCCGATGTCGAGGAGCACGATCTCAGGTTGCACCTCGCTGACCTTCACCAGGGCCTCTTCACCGCTGGAGGCTTCCGCCACCACCTTGATGTCCGGGTACAGTTGCAGAAAGGACCGAACCCCGGTTCGCAAGATGGGGTGGTCGTCCACCAACATGACACGAATGGGCGAGACGTTACTCATGAGGCGCGATCCTGGGATGCGCCAGGGGCATCCGGCACGGCCTGCGGCAGGGGTACCGTGAGGGCCAGCGTAGTCCCCTCGCCCGGAGCCGAGTCGATGCTCAACGCCCCTCCCAGCAAGGAAGCTCGCTCCCGCATTCCCAGAAGACCCAGCCCGCTGCCGGTGTCGGGCACACTCGGGACCAGGCTCGGATCGAAACCGATGCCGTCATCCGCCACCTGGATGAACAGAGAGTCCGGCCGGAATTCGATGGCGATGACGGCGGAGTGGGCCCCGGCATGGCGCACGATGTTCTGAAGCGCCTCCTGAACGATACGGAATACGGCTACCTCCTGATAGGTGTCGAGGCGCCTGGAATGTCCGACCACCTGGACATCGGCTTCGATGCCCTGGGCTCGCAGCCGCTGATCGGCGATGGAGTTAATGGCTGCCACCAGACCGAGTTCGTCCAGCAGTAACGGGCGCAGATCGTAGATCACCCGCTGCACCTCGCGGATGGTGCCGGTGAGGCTTCCCTTCATCTGGCCCAGAGACTCCTCGATCTGTGCGGATGGTGCATCCTGGTGCAGGGAGGCCTGGACCACCTTGATACCGAAGAGGGTCGCGCTGAGCGATTGCAGTGTTTCGTCGTGCAGCTCACGGGCGATGCGCTGGCGCTCCTCCTCCTGCGCGGTGATGGTCTGCTGGAGCAGCAGGGCTCGCTCCACCTCCTCTCGATGGCGCACCGTGACGTCGCGCACCAGCCAGATGACGGCGGGTTCACCCTCGTAAGCGAAACGGCGCGCCGAGATCTCCAGATGGAGAGGGCTCGCTCCTTCCCCCGGCATCGTCATGGCCACCGGCGCGCCGCCATCATGCGGATCATCAAAAGGCGGGAGAAGCCGCTCCCACACGAGTGGATCAGGGGACTCGGGCACGAGACTTCTGGCCGTGGCGCACGTCGCCCGCACGTCTATACCGTACCAACGGGCGAAGGTCTCGTTGGCGTAGACGAGCTGACCATCCCCATCTCCACGCACGCGGAACAGGGCGACACCCTCCCCCGCGTCGTCGGCCGCCTCGAGAATGGTGCGGTAGCGGCGTTCGGAGTCGGCCAGCTGCGCGAACTTGAGGCGCAGGCTCGCGGCCATGGCATTGAAGGCCTGGCCCAAACGCCCCACCTCGTCCCCTCGTGTCAACGGGATCTCCCGGTCCAGTTCGCCCTGGCCCAGCCGTTCGGCGACACGGCTCAGCGCCTCAATTGGTCGCGAAATCCAGCTTCCCAGGAAGTAAGAACCGGTTGTACCCATCAGCACCCCCAGGAGCGTCAGGAGTATGATCCACAGGCTGGCCTGATTCACCATCTGCGCGACCGCGTCTTCCGCGAAGCCCACGTGAACCTGGGATGGGATTCCGGGGAGCACCGCGACTCCTACATCCAGGATCGGTCCTTCAGAGGTCTGGATATGTTCTGTGCTCTCTGACACTCCTTCCGGCAAGCGATTGACGGCAAGCAACTGGACGGGAAAACCCCGGCCGAAGGTGGAGAGCACGGAACCGTCCAGGTTCGTGACGTAGATGTATCGGATCCCCGGTGTGGACTGCTGGAGGCCATCAATGATGTCCTGGGTCGAGAGGGGCTTTCGTTCCAGGACCGAATCGGCCACGCCGGCGGCCACGGCGCGTGCCACCGCCAGCCCTCGCTCTGCCGCCTGCTGCTCGCTCACCTGCGTCACCACACGGTCGATGCTGGCGATGGTTAGAATCCCCATCACGATCAGCAGCAGGCTCACGGCACCCGCCACGCGCCAGCGCAGCTTCACGGTCGCATTCCCCCCGTCGAGTCGAGGATCCCCAGTTGCCGAGCAAACTCGCGCAGCGACTCGTACTCGCCTGGCTCGGCCCTCGCGAACCCGTCGGGCATCTCCGAATCCTGCCAGCGGTAGAGACTGGAGCCGTCCTTGCCCTGAGGGTCCAGCGCCAGGAGGGCATCCTGCACGCGCTGGGCGATTTCGGGGCGAACGCCGGCCCCCGCCACGACGCCGCTGGAGGGGTAGGTGGAGGACGTGGCCATTATGCGGATGGACCCCTCGGCGGCCAGGCGGTCGGCCAGGGTGTCCTGTAGCGCTCCAGCGTCGAATTGCCCGCTCAGCACCGCGTCCACGCACTCGGCGTGGGAGCCTGTGTACTCATACTCGCGCAAGTCCTGAAGGCGCAGGCCGGCCTCGCTCATCATGATGAGGGGGATGAGATAGCCCTGGGTGGATGTGCGGGAGCCGAACGCAAAGCTCTTGCCTCGCAAGTCGCCGACGTGCTGGATGGGGCTGTCCGGGCGAGTGAAAATCTCCGCGCGATAGAAGGACTTTCCCTGCGAGTTGCGTCCTACCGCCAACATGCGCACCCCGTCCTGCTGGTCGGCCTGCAGGTACGAGAGGGCACCCACCGCGGCGAAGTCTATGCGTCCGCTATCGAGCCCAGAGACGAGATCCTGACTGTCCTGGCTCACGTAAAGCCGGAAGCGCAGGCCGGTATGCTCCGTGAGGTAATCGAGGAGTGAGGCATACATCTGAGCGTCCTCGGTCGGTTCGAGGCGGTGGTCGTAGCTGAAGATGTAGACGGGCTGGGATCCCGTGGGGGGCGCCGTCAGGACCGGCGCGACCTCCCTCCGCGACAGGTCGACCCGCGGGCCAGCTTCGGCGCCGCAACCGGTCGCCATGACAAGTAGCAACACGCCCAGGAGGGTCAACCCGCGGCATGGTATCCGCCCCCCCGGTAACAGTCTCCTCCGGTTCCGCCAGATCATGCCAATCACCCGTCCGCCGCCAATGCCTCCAGATCCGCGCTCAGATACCCAACTGTGAGAAGCCCCAGTCCCCTGAAAAGGGGGTGGGAAGTGGCTTGAAGCAGCCGCTGCACCATGCGAGGCACCCAGACGGTGACGTGTTGCGCCAGGAAGGAGCGAGACGCGGCCAGTGCCTCCTCTCCGCCTCTCTCCGCCTCGGTTCCGGCGTCGTATGCATCGAGGATGCGTTCCCCCAGGAATGAGAGGAATCCCATCTCGAAGGCGATATGGTCCGCCGGGTAGTTGCCCATCGCCGAGGGGCTAAGGCTCCACTCCGCGTACACTCTCTGCACTCGCAGGGTATCCTCCGTCATCAACCGGCCACGAGTAGCATAAAAGGAAGCGTAAGGCGGCACGAGCTCGGTGCCCGGCCCCGTAAACAGGCGCGTGTACTCTCGATCGCACTCCTCTAACGCGGTGGACCGCGGAGATCCCGCCGCGAGAAATTCACGTATGGCCGCGAGCCCGTCTCCGCTCGCGCGGAGGCTGCCTTCCGCGCTTTCCACATCTCGTGTCAGACGCCAATTGTCGAGGGCGGCCAGACTTTCCTCACGCAGGGGATAGCTGTAGAGATCCTTCAACAGACTGTAGGCCCGCGCGCGCTGGACCAGCGCCAGCCGAGGCTCGGGGGCGGACCCCGCTTTGCCGTCGGGTTCGCCATCGCCCCATTCCTTTACCTTTGCCATGCCACCGCCCATTCTCGGGTCTTGCTTTTCGGATGGGTCCACGCCTTTTTCCGCCTTTCCAAGAGTAGGCTCGCCCCATCCCGTGGCTGTCCGGCCACGGGATGGGGCGAGCCTGCCGTCCTCCTCAGACCTTGCTCACCTTCACCATCATGTCCTGGTAGACGGACATTCCCATGATTGGCTCGTGGAAGTGGGGATCCACCAGCATGTTGGCATTGGGCGTGCTGTCGCGGAACTCGAACGTTTGCCCGACGCCGGGCGAGAAGCGACCCCCACCAC